>JAQVIB010000113.1 GCA_028695945.1 Lachnospiraceae bacterium | reverse complement strand
GAAAACATATATAGTTGTAGGCATATGCCAACGGCCATCAATTGAAGAATATTCTGCACCAGGATACACTTTAATCACAACAGAGAATAAATCAGCCGCCGACAGCCTTTCGGTGTTTGTCACACTTAAGAATCCATATCAGGTTCATTCTTATGTAAACGATGTATCTGAAAATAACGAATACGTTTTGAACGATTATGTACTTCGTTTTATGGGGCTTTCTGAGGAAAAGATGATTACAGTTCTACTCTATTCCATTTGTGGAATCTTAATTTCCCTGGTAATGACGGGTTCAGTTTTCCTCATTTATAATTCATTCAACATCTCAATGAATGAACGCATGCAACAGTTTGGAATTCTAATGTCAGTAGGTGCAACAGAAAAACAGCTTCGTAACTCTGTGCTGTTTGAAGGACTTTGCATAGGTATAATTGGTATCCCCATTGGCATTTTGGTAGGGATTCCAAGTATCAAGCTTGTACTTGCTCTTGTGGCAAAAAATTTTGCAAATGCTATGTATGACAACGTACCATTAACCCTGGTTCTCTCTTTACCTGCTGTTGTTTCGGCAGCCATTGTCAGTATGGTAACCATTTTCATTTCCGCATATATTCCTGCAAAAAAGGCCGTCACCACACCTGTAATGGAGTGCATTCGCCAAACAAACGATGTAAAGTTAGAACACAGAAGCATTAAAACTTCAAATTTTGCAAAACGTTTTTACGGCTTAGAGGAAATACTTGCATTAAAAAACTTTAAGAGAAATAGACGGCGTTACCGTAGTATTATCCTGTCCCTTACATTAAGCGTAGTATTATTTGTGTCGTCAACATCTTTTGGAATTTATCTAAATCAGTTTGCGGAGAATTCTTCTGTTGTGGTTGAAGATTATGATATTTGTTTCTATACAGAGGACATGGAAGAAACCAAGCTATTCCAACTTTATGATGAGATGAAAACTGCCAACGGCGTTATCAAAAGTTCTTATCAGGCACTTTCAACCTATTCTTGCGTGCTTAAAACTAGTGATTTATCAAGTCATTTTTTTGATGAGTTTGGCGATATCATTGGGTATGACGCAGAAAGTAAAACAGCAGAAGTGTTGTTGGATATTCAGTTTGTTGATGACAGTGAATATAAGAACCTATTGGAACGCCTTGGACTTTCCGAAGAAGAATACTCCGGGCAGGACAAAAAAATGATTATTACAGGAATACTACCCGATCATTGGTACACACAGGAAGAGCCTATGGAATTTACGCTGCATTCCAAGACAGGTGAAGAGACTAAAACTATTCGTGCAACATTTGTAAGGGACTATCCCGATCTACTTCCAAACGAGCCAGGTGATTGGCACGGATACTCTCTTATGTTGATAGTACCTTACAAAGTAAAGCCACAATTTGACGTACTTAGTGCCACTGTAAAGCATACAAAGTTTGGCATGACATTCAAGTCGGAAAATCCTGGTCAGTCTACAGATGAAATGCAAAAGATTATCGATGATGCTGACATTACCGCCTACTATAATCTATACAATGTCTATGAGATATTGGAGCAAAACCGTAACATATCGTTTATTGTCAATCTATTCTCAGCAGTTTTCATAGCTATGATTTCACTGATTGCTGTTGCTAACGTGTTTAACACAATTTCCACTAGTATCAAACTGCGTAGAAGGGAACTAGCCATGCTCCGTTCTGTTGGAATGTCCGATAAAGATTTCAATAAAATGATGTGCTTTGAATGCATTCTTTACGGAGCAAAGACTATGCTTTGGGGTCTGCCACTCTCATTAATCCTTTCCTTTATAGTTTATAAGGGCATGATTATGGGTGGTGGAAAATTTGATTTTGTGTTCCCTTGGAAAAGTATGCTAATAAGCATATTTAGTGTTCTCTTTATCGTCTTCATTACAATGCTGTATGCCATTAGCAAGATAAAAAAAGAAAATATTATTGACGCACTTAGGGATGATATGACTTGATTACCTGCAAAGTATTTTATAGTATGGAAACTGCAATTACTATCATAAAAAGATCGAAAATTATTGTAATTTGGTTTTTAACATATTTAATATTATATTGTTAAAGTTTAAAACAAATTAGAATAAAAACTGATGTCTTACTATATTAAAAAATACCCTTTTAGTTATTTTCAGTACCTAATACTGTATAACTAAAAGGGTATTTTATTTATATTTAGTTTGATTTTTTTTCAAAATTATCTGAGTACTCGTCTTGCAGTTACATACTTTGTATTATAGTATGGCTCTGAAAGACTATTTGTTGTTACGCCCCACTGCTTACCTGAAGATGAATGAATAATCTTTCCATCACCCATATATATACCAACATGAGAAATTTGACCCTTATTTGTAAAGTTTGTTGTATCAAAGAATACAAGGTCACCTGCCTGTAAAGAACTTCTCTCAACATAAACGCCATTTGAAGCCATTGATGCAGAACTTCTGTTAAGGGATACTCCAAAATTTTTCATAACTGAATATACGAAACCAGAACAGTCAACACCGGAATTTAGGTCTGTACCCGACCATGAATATGGTGTTCCAATAAACTGTTTTGCATAAGCCACAACCTGGTCACCTTTAGAAGATACGCTTCTTGATGGTTTTTCGCCTGTACGTACTGCAACAAATTCAGCACTTACATAACCTGTAGCCCCTGTAGATGTTTTAACCTTTACCCACTGACTTCCATTTTCAAGTACATCCAAAACTTCATCGCATGCAAGTGTTGTTAAAACTGCACCATCAGCAGAAGATGAACCTCTTAACCTTAACCCTGACGATGCAGTAACAATAGCATAAGTTTCAACTGATATTGCTTCACCGCCCGAAAACTCTGGAACTGAAGAAAGCATATCCCCAGTTACAAAACTCTTGCTTATGTATGCTGTATTTCCATTTCCTCTTCGTATTCTGTACCAGCTAGAATCCTGTCCGGTAACGGTAACCGTATCGCCTTTTTTTACCTGTGCAACAGTTGTTGCTGATGTCGATGCATTGCTTCTTACGTTTACACCTGTATCGGTAACTTGTCCAGTCGCTTCTTTAACAGAAACAAAGTTTTTAGCAATATACACACCGTTAACATTTCCATAAGAAACCTTGAACCACTCTCCGCAATCTTCATGTATTTCTACATCAGCACCGTTATTCAATGTATCTATTTTATCTGAAGATGTGCTATTCTCAGAACGCACATTAACATCACTGCCTATTATACTACCTTTTACTGCCGCAAAAGCATTAAAACTAAAACCTACCGTAAAAATAGAACCAACTATTATAGTTGTGGTAATAACTTTACACAATTTCATAAACTACCTCCGCTCGAATGCTAATTGTTACATATTTGTTACATGATTATTATATGTCAAATCAACATAATTGTCAACGTCAAAATAAATATTGAATTATTTTAGACTTTTTTTAGTCATTATGTACAATAACGATAACAATTTTCTTAATTTAGTACCTTGTTTTTGTAATATAGTTGTAATATATTGCAAATATTAAAAACTTGTTAAGAAGTTCTTCCTTCCCATTTCCTAAAACTCAAGAAATAATGTGTCTTTTGCTCTTATTGTTCTACTTATAGAAATGAAAGAAAAGAGTGAAATTCTACAAATTTTACGCAAAAATAAGCCCCACGGATTACTCCACGGGACTAAGCATATAGACAAAGTGAAACCCTCAACGATTTCACCCTCAAACACCCACACGGGTTTTATGTCATCACTTTGCTTTGCAAAGCTGCAATACGGACAGATGGCACTTCTTTTCCCTTGCCTCATTAACCCTTTTAAAACCCCATATATATGGGGCTTTAATGAGTTTCTTGCCTCGTTTTTCGAAAAAGCGGTGGCTTTGAGCAATGCCCAAGGTTTGACTTCAATCTGTCTTTTATATTATATAAAATAGTCTGCACCATTTCGTCTTTGGTTTTCATCTAATAAATCTTGTAAAGTAAATTTATCTACATATTGATTTATTACATCATAAAGCCCTTCCCAAAAATCAAGGGTTGCACACTCATAGCACAGTTCACATTTATTTTCTTCATCCTCAAGGCAGGTTACAGGTGCAAGATTTCCTTCTGTAACACGCAGTATAGACCCAATTGTATACTCTTTTGGTTCCTTCGCAAGCTTATAACCTCCTTGCGAACCTCTTGTACTTCTTAAAAAACCAATCTTACAAAGTAGCCCAATAATTTGTTCCAAATATTTTACTGAAATATTCTGCCTTGCAGAGATCTCCTTTAATGATACATTAGAACCATTGCTGTTAAGAGCAATATCAATCATAAGCCTCAATGCATATCTTCCTTTGGTGGAAATTTTCATACAAGTCACCTCCATATATACCTATTATACCATAGGAATTATAGGCATGCAACGTAAATAAATCAAGTCATTTTTCGTTTATATTCATCAGCATGATTTTTCATTTCTTCAGCTGCCTTTTTAACTAAATTACCAGCCTCTCCGCCACCCATAAGTCTTGATAACTCGTCAACAGCTCCGCTATAATCAAGTGCAGTAACCTGTGTTACTGTTTTTTCACCCATTATGCTTTTTTCTATAAGAAAATGACTATCTGCCATTGCTGCTATTTGGGGAAGATGTGTTATGCAAAGTATTTGCCTTCTTTTGCCTATTGTTGCCATCTTTTCGCCTACACGTGATGCAGTTTTTCCGCTTACACCTGTATCAATTTCATCAAATATGAAAGTTTCAATTGTTTCTGCATCAGCAATAACAGTTTTCATTGCCAACATAACACGACTCATTTCACCGCCTGATGCAATCTTGGCCAGTGGTTTTAATTCTTCACCTAAATTGGCACAAATCATAAACTCTACACTGTCACAACCTTTTGTGTTAAATGTATCTTTCTGCTTCACAACTATTTTAAAAGACGCATTTCTCATTTCCAATTCTTTAAGTTGTTTTTCTATATCTTTCTCAAGTTTTTGTGCAGTCTTTATCCTTAAGTCAGTCATTTTTTTACAATCAGCCTTAATTATGGAAAAAATATCTGCTTTTTTAATGGAAAGCTTTTTTAACTCTTCCTCACTGTGTGATATAAAATCCAGTTCGTCCTGTGCCTTTTGTTTGAAGGCTAAAATATCCTCAACCGTTGAACCATATTTCTTCTTTAACCTATAAATAAGGTCCAGACGTTCTTCAATACTGTTAAGTTCTTCTGGATCGCCATAAATTTCATCGCAATATTTTTTGAATTTTCTTATAACTTCTTCTAAGGAAGTTGCAACATCACTAAGTTCGTCATATATCTGTTGACATTCTTGGTCAATATTTTTTAGGTTTCCTACTTCTTCTGTAGCCTGTGCAATTTTATCTGCCGCCGACATTTCTTCATCTGAACCTAAATATAAAAGTTCCATTGCACTATGTGTATATTTCTTTATTTTTTCTATATTATTAAGATACATTTTTCTTTCCAAAAGAGACTCTTCTTCGTCTTTTTTAAGTGCCGCATCCTCAATATCACTTATTTTAAACTCAAGGGCTTCAATCTTTTTTTGTCGCTCATCTTCGTCGCCGTCAAGTGCCTTAATCTGCGCCAACACACTTTTGTATTCCCTTATACGAACGCCCAAATCTGCCTTGCATTGTTCAATTTCTTCACCACAAAATTTATCAAGTATATCCATATGGCGTGACGCATTAAGAAGTGACTGGTGTTCATGCTGACCATGTACATCAATAAGACCTTCAGAAATTTGTTTAAGCATGCCTACTGTAACACTTGTTCCATTTACTCTGTTTGTACTTTTACCATCGGCCGTCATTGTACGCTGAATAATTACTATGTTGTCGTCTGCCTCAATGCCAATTTCTTCAATCGATGTAAGGGTATTCTTATCTTTAATTTCAAATTCTGCCTCAACCTGTGCCTTAGCCTGACCACGGCGTACAAAATCTTTGGACGTACGTTCACCCAATACAAAATTTATAGAGTCAATTATCATACTTTTACCAGCTCCTGTTTCACCAGAAAGTATGTTAAGACCCTTGCCAAATTCAATTTCCGCTTCTTCAATTAATGCCACATTTTTAATATGTAACCCTAAAAGCATAGCTATTACCCCTTATTCAGCATTTATTATTCTTGTTAGCTTTTGTATAAAATCCAATGCCTGATTATGTGTTCTTGCTACACAAAACACAGTATCATCACCTGCAATAGAGCCAAGAATATCGCTGTTTTCCATATTGTCTACCGCCACTCCAACTGCCATTCCCATACCATTTAATGTTTTAATAACAATCATGTTTTGGGCAAAATCAACCTTAATCACCGCATCTCTAAAAACGCGTATTAGCCTGTCCGAAACTTCGGTATCAGTTTTACTTATAGATGCATACTTCTGTCTTCCATTTTCTGTTGCAAGCTTTGTAAGTTTTAATTCCCTAATATCCCTCGAAATGGTTGCCTGCGTAACATTATACCCTTCAAGCCTAAGTCTTTCTGCTAAATCTTCTTGGGTTTCAACGGCATTATTTTCAATTATTTCAAGTATTTTTGTCTGCCTAGAAATTTTCATGTTATTTTTCCCCCCTTTGTAACCATTTTTTCCCGTAGAACATCATAAAATCCTAAATCTCCTGTTTTTATAATGCTGGTGTAGTGCTGTGCTCTGTTTATAACAATGTAATCATTTATTTCCAAATTGCACGAACTTTGACCATCAACTACTGCATAAAGACGCTGCCTTGTGTATCTTTTAACTTTAAGCATGACCTCGTCATCAGCACCAACCACA
>JAQVIB010000112.1 GCA_028695945.1 Lachnospiraceae bacterium | reverse complement strand
GCAGGAGGCACAAAATGGAGGAAGAAAGTCTATTCCTATTAATGCATTTGAGGATAAGTATGAAATAGTTACAAAACGTGGCGGGTTATTGAATTATTTGGAAGCTGTTAATACATATCTAGTTGAAAAAACGGAATAAATTACCACATATTGGTTTTGCGTTTTTGACGGTCTTACAACTTTGTGAAAACTTAACAAAAAGGAGGAAAAGCCAGAAATATGTATTGACAAAATTGTGTCAAGGCTATAAAGTATGACTATGGATTAATGTTGTCGGTGGAGGAACCTAAAGATTATGGGAACTCTTGAAGATACTGATACCGTTAGCAAATGACATAATGCACAGACTGTTCTTAGGTAGAAGTACACACATCAAATTCAGTGGTGTGTTTAATTTTTCTAAAATGCTTCGTATACTAACTATTCTGTATAGGAAAACTTTTTGAAGAATATAATCTGTGTAGTATAAGCAATACACGGTTCCGGCATGCTAAACCAGTTTAGGAATAATCGAAAGATTATTAAATAAAATATTATTCAAATAGGAGGAATATGTAATGGAAGGTTTTAAATTAACAAAAACACAGTTACTTGCGCAAGAGTTATTCCGTAATTTTGCGGAAACCGAAATCAAACCTATCGCTAAAGATATGGATGAGGCTGAAGAGTATTCAGCAGAGCTTCTTCAGAAACTTCAGAAATGCCACATGTTTGGTATTCCTTATAGCAAGGAGTACGGCGGCGCAGGCGCTGATGTATTAACATACACATTAGCTATGGAAGAATGCTCAAAGGTTGACGCTTCAACAGGTATCACACTTTCAGTTCATACTTCACTTTGCTGCCCATGTATCAACGAAAATGGTACAGAAGAGCAGAAACAGAAATTCTTAAGACCACTTGTAAGTGGTGAAAAAATTGGTTGCTTCGGTTTAACAGAGGCAAATGCTGGTACTGACGCTGCAGGCGTTCAGACAACAGCAGATAAAGACGCTGATGGTAACTACATCATCAATGGTCAGAAAATGTTTACAACAAACTCAGGTTTCGCTGATACATTTATCGTATTTGCACTTACAGATAAATCAAAAGGACCTAAAGGCATGTCAGCTTTCATCATTGACAAAGATATGCCTGGCGTTTCCGTAAGCCCTAACATCGAACGTATGGGTATTAGAGCTGCTTCTAACTGTGCAGTAACATACGAAAACGTTGTTGTTTCTCCTGACAGACTTCTTGGTAAAGAAGGCGGCGGTTACAAAATTGCTATGACAGCTCTTGGTGGCGGTCGTATCGGTATCGGTGCTCAGTCTGTAGGTATTGCACAGGGTGCTATCAACGAAACTATTAAATATGTTAAGGAAAGAAAACAGGGCGGAAAGCCAATCAGCAAATACCAGAACACACAGTTCAAGATTGCTGAAATGCAGACAAAAGTTGACGCTGCTAGACTTATGGTTTGGAGAGCTGCTAATGCTAAAGACAACCATGAAAACTATGCTCCACTTGCTGCTATGTGTAAATTATTCGCTTCAGAAGTTGCTAACGAAGTTACACGTATGTGCGTACAGTTAATGGGTGGTTATGGTTACTGTAGAGAGTATCCAGTTGAAAGAGCTATGAGAGATGCTAAGATTACAGAAATCTACGAAGGTACATCAGAAGCTATGAAGATGATCATTTCAGGTTCAATGAAACTCTAATTAATTTCTCATTGATAACCGTAAAAATAAATCAAAAATCGGAAGGAGAACTAAGATGAAAATCGTTGTGTGTATTAAACAGGTTCCAGATACTGTAGAAGTTAAAATTGATCCAAAAACAGGCACTCTTATAAGAGATGGTGTTCCAAGTATCATCAATCCAGATGATAAAACAGGTATTGAGGCTGCGTTAGAGTTAAAAGAAAGAGTTGGCGGCACTGTAACTGTAATTTCTATGGGTCCTCCACAGGCAGACGTAGCTTTAAGAGAAGCTTTAGCTATGGGTTGTGATGAAGCTTACCTTGTTTCAGCTAGAGAGTTCGGTGGTTCTGACACTTATGCTACAAGTGGTATTCTTGCAGCTGCTATTAAAACACTTGGCTATGATGTTATCATTACAGGTCGTCAGGCAATCGACGGTGACACAGCTCAGGTTGGTCCTCAGATTGGTGAAAAACTTGCAATTCCTCAGGTTTCTTACGTTGAAGAAATCAAAGAAGCTGCTGAAGATCACTTAATCGTTAGAAGACAGTTTGAAGATGGTTACCACATCATCAAAATTAAAACACCTTGCCTTCTTACTGCAATTGCAGAACTTGCAGATGCAAGATACATGACAGTTAGCGGTATCGTTGATGCTTACGAAAAAGAAATTAAAGTTATCGGTTTTGAAGAACTTAAGGACAACCTTGAACTTGATATGATTGGTTTAAAAGGTTCACCAACTAACGTTTACCAGTCATTTACTAAAGAAGTTAAAGGTACTGGTACAGTTCTTAAAGATGCTTCAGCTGACGAAGCTGTTGCAGCTATTATTGCAAAACTTGAAGAAAAACACATTATCTAATTTGCGTAGGTTTATAATATAAAGAATGGGAGGTAACGCTACAATGAGTAAAGGAATTTTTGTAGTAGTTGAGCAAAGAAGCGGCAAAGTTCAGAACGTTGGACTTGAGCTTATTGGAGAAGCAACAAGATTAAAAGAGGATTTAAAAGACGACGTAGTAGCCGTATTATTAGGCGATAAAATTGAAGACCAGGTAGCTAAATTATTCCACTATGGTGCAGATAAAGTTATCTTAGTTGATAGCCCATACTTAAAAGAGTATGTTACAGAGCCTTACACAAAAGCACTTACTCAGGTTTGCAATGAATATGACCCAGAAATCATGCTCTTCGGCGCATCTTCAATTGGTCGTGACGTTGCACCTAGACTTGCCAGCCGTATCAAAACAGGTCTTGTTGCAGACTGTACAGGCTTAAGAATGGCTAAGACAGAAGAAGAAATTGCTAAAGAAGAAGCTATGGGCTGTGAAGACGGCAAAAGAGCTCTTCTTATGACACGTCCTGCTTTCGGTGGTAACATCATGGCTACACTTATGTGCCCAAGAACAAAACCACAGATGGCAACTGTTCGTCCTGGCGTTATGAAGAGAGCTGACAAAGATGCTTCAAGAACAGGAGAAGTTATCAAATTTGCAGTTGAGTTCACAGATGCAGACATGAACATTGAAATTATTGAAGCTGTTAAAGAAGGCAAGAAACATGCAGATATTACAGAAGCTAAGGTACTTGTATCTGGCGGACGTGGTATCGGCGGTCCTGCTGGCTTTGACATTCTTAAAGAGTGTGCTGAGCAGCTTGGTGGCGAAATTGCTTCATCAAGAGCTTGTGTTGATGCAGGTTGGATTGAAAATTCAAGACAGGTTGGACAGACTGGTAAGACTGTAAGACCTGAACTTTACTTAGCATGTGGTATCTCAGGTGCTATTCAGCATGTTGCTGGTATGGAAGGTTCTGAACTTGTTATCTCAATTAACAAGAACGACACAGCAGCAATCTTCGGTGTTTCTGATTTAGGTATTGTTGGTGACGTTAAAGTTATCGTTCCTAAATTAACAGAAGCACTTAAGAAATACAATGCAGAAAAGAATGCTAACTAATTTTTAGTTAAAGTGAAGGGTGTAGACTTTGTCTACACCCTTTTAATTATGTTGAAAAGATACTTAATTTAGTTATGCACTATAAAGTCAGTATTTTTAAATAGGTGTGAAAGCCTTGAAAATATTGACTTTTTTGTTTAGCATAAAATGGAACTTTATTCAATTTTATGATTGAGAATTGGCTGTTCCTAAACCACAAAATTCTAATGAAAGTTGTAGGTTTATAGTAGTTACAATTTTCTTAATTATTTTCAATGACCTTGATTTGATTGTAAAATTATGGGAATATATAAGAAAAAGAACTGGAGGTACAAAAATGAAAGTAAAAAAATTATTAATGTGCGTGGCTGTGGGAGTGGTATTATCTACATCACTTACTGGAGTGGCATGTGGTGCTAATTACAAGGCATACCAACCTGCAAATGAGATAATTGTTTCTGCACCGTCTGATGGATATGTAACAAAGTCAGAAAAAATTAGCATACTTGGTGCGTGCAATCCAAAAAATGAACTTTACATTAACGGAGAGCTTGTAGAGATAACAGAAAGTGGTTTTTTTGCCGATTACGTTCAACTTAAAGACGGGGAAAATGTATTTCAGTTTAAAAATGGCAATAAATCAAAAACTTTAACTGTTATTAAGGAAGCTTCACAGAATCCGGCTTTTGCCCAAAATGTTGTACAAAAAGCTCCGGAAGCAACACAAGAACAACAATCGACACAAGAACCACAAACAACACAAGAACCAAAACAAACCCAAGATGAGAACAAGGAAGCTAACCTGTATGATGAAAAAAAAGCACCTATCTATGGTGTGGTAAACCGAAATAATATTTCACATAGAACAAATCCAGATGAATCTAATGCATTGTTAACTCCTTTAACAAAGGGTACAACAACGCAAATAATTGGTGAAACAGATGAGTATTATCGTATTTATGATGGTACGTACATTTATAAGGAAACATTAGATGTTAAAGAAGGAAAACTTGAGAAAAATAAAATAACACATATTTCATTTGAACCAGAGGCAAAGGAAAACACTGCCCAAATTAGCTTCAATATGGATTATGCGGCATTGTACAGCCTTACTGCTGATAAGGAAAAGGCAGTGTTAACTGTTTTTAACACAAAGGTGTTTGAACCAGATGAATTGACTAAAACAAATTTGTTATTTAAAGATGTTAAAGCTGTACAGGAAGGTGAAAATGCTGTTTATACTGTGTACTTTAAAGAAGGATTCAATGTTTATGGAAGAGGCGTAGTTTTTGACGGGAAAAGACTGATTTTGAGCCTTAAAAAAGCACCTATTCTTGAGGAGCATGGAACACTTAAAGGTGCAAAAATTGTAATTGATGCAGGCCATGGTGATACAGATGTTGGAGCAGTAGGCCCAGCAGGTGCAAACGGACCAACGGAAAAAGATATTAATTTGCAAATAGCACTTGCAGCACGCAATTATCTGGAGGGCAAGGGTGCAAAGGTAGTTATGACAAGAAGTGATGACACTTTCATTCCACTAAATGATAGGGTAAATATAATACTAAATGAAAAGCCTGATTTGGCTATTTCTATACACGGCAACTCTTTGCCTATTACTTCTGATTACACAAATTCAAGCGGTCTTCTTACTTTCTATACCTATAAGGATATAAATGGTGCAGTGAGTTTTATGAACACAAATATTGCTGGTTTAATGGATTTTTCGGGCAAAGAACCAAGACAAAGTAATTTGGCACTTACAAGAATAACAGATTGCCCAGCAATGTTGTTTGAAACCAAGTTTTTATCTAACCCACAGGACTATGAATGGTTGATAAAACAAGAGAATCAGAAAAAATTTGGCGAGGCAATAGGCAGAGCTACAGAAAAATATGTAGAGAGCATTGCAAGCTATAAATATTAATATGAATGTATTCTTATAGTATTTTAAAGTAAATAATTGGGTGTATTTATGCGTTTCCTTAGTTTTAGGTGAAACGCATAATTCACCATAATTGCATTAATAATTATTTTTCTGTGAAATTATGCACATTTCGTTGACAAAACTCAATATATAATGTAAAATGATGTTGTTGTGCCCAGATAGCTCAGTTGGTAGAGCAGAGGACTGAAAATCCTCGTGTCCTTGGTTCGATTCCGAGTCTGGGCAGTAATGAACAAAAAAATGGTGTGGACCTAAGTGTGTCTGCACCATTTTTTTCATTTACAGTTTAGGAGGTTTGAAAATGGCTTTAAAATACGACTTAACCAAAGGTAATCTTAATAAGCAAATATTCTTTTTTGCATTGCCTATAGTTGCAAGCAATATGTTTCAAGCTTTATACAACGCAGTTGATTTATATTTTGTAGGCAGATATTTGGGAAAGGCAGGAACAGTTGCAGTTTCAGTAAGTGGACCTATTATGAATGTACTTTTTATGGCAGTTGCAGGCATGAGTTTGGGTGTTACTATACTTATTAGCAGTCTTGTTGGTCTTAATGACCAAGAAAGAATTAAGCGTGTTGCAAATACGGCAATAACCATGTTTCTTTTAGGGTCGGTGTTTATTACACTAATAGGGCTTGTGCTTTCACCGCATATTTTGCGGTGGATTTCGACGCCGCAAGAAGCAATGGGATATGCTATTGGTTATTTAAGAATAATATTTATGGGAATGATCTTCACCCTTGGCTATAATCTGGTTTGTGCATTGCAAAGAGGGTTTGGAGATTCAAAAAGTTCAATGTATTTTGTTATGGTGGCTACTATTGTTAATATTGTTTTAGACTATATTTTTATTGCAAAAATGAATATGGATGTTTACGGGGCGGCTTATGCAACCGTAATTGGGCAGGCTGTTGCGTTTTTACTTAGCATTGTTTATTTTAAAGGCAAAAAGCACATTGTTACCTTTAATCCTAAAGAATACACTTGGGATAAAGCGGTGGCTAAGGATATTATGCGTATTGGTCTTCCAAGTGCGTTGCAGCAGGCAACCATTAATGTTGCGTATCTTGCTTTAAACGGCATCGTAAACGGATACGGGATTGCTGCAAGTGCGGCATATGGTATTTGTGTTAAACTGGACAATTTTGCAGTGTTGCCATGTACAGCCGTAAATGATTCCGTGGCGGCAATTACAAGCCAAAATTTAGGTGTGGGTCAGAAGGACAGGGCAGTTGCAAGCATTTGGGCTGGGCGTAAGCTGATTATTCCATTT
>JAQVIB010000111.1 GCA_028695945.1 Lachnospiraceae bacterium | reverse complement strand
TTATCGTTAATATTGTATACAGTTAGTTTTCCATCACAAGGTGCTATTAAATGTGATGCTTTTTCATCAATTTTTCGTTTTTCAGCCTTAATTTTCCTTGTAAAAAAGTCATTGTATTAACTGAATTCGCACTTCTTATATTGTGTCATATCAATTTTATTGATAAAAACAAATGGCTGTATCAGCACCTTTGATATTCTAAGATTAAGCAAATGTCCCATTATAATGGAATACTTTGGTTTAATTATCTCAACCAATAATATCTTTCCTAACTTACTAGTATACATGAAAGAAAGTAATCTATCCTGTAAGCCACTCTTTCCAATTATTTTTCCATTACGATCAACACATCTCATACAACCCATCCTCTATTAACTAATGCCTTCAATTTCTTCGATTAATGGTTTCTCATGCTCAATGTTATGCTTAATGCGATAATTAGAAAAAAGAAGATTTATTACTACAGCACACGCTACAATCAAAACGAGAACAGTAAGTTGCTTATTCGTTGGCTTTTTGAATTTGAAATTGATAATAAATAAAGTTCCAACTATAAAAAGATTTGCCATGAGTATATATTTAATCATCCATGATGGGATGAAAAAGTTCAAAAGAAAAACCATTGGCAGTATTACAGCTATTGATGTAACTGGAAGCCCACGATAATACTTATTTGATCCTTCTTCCTCTTGCTGCCTTTTGGTTTCAAGAACATTAAAAAATCCCAACCTTATAACAGCCGCAATGCAATAATATGTTATAATTATTACTCCTAAAATTCCTTTTACACCTAGTACATAACTAATCATTGCAGGAAACACACCAAAGCAAATTACATCACATAATGAATCTATCTGCATTCCAAATAATTTTTCTTCATAAGTTCTATTTTCTTTAGTTCTGGCAACCTTACCATCAAACATATCGCAAAGCCCTGATAATGCTAAACAAAATATAGCTGTTCTAAACCTGCCGTTAATTGCCTGTGTCATCCCAAATACAGAACTTGCCAATCCAATATATGTAATTATCACGGTATAATCGTAAAATCCTATCATTTTAAAAATCGTTCCCTTCTGTTGTCTTTCCAATTGTAAAATATGCAATAATAGTAACAAGAGCACTGAGTATCAATTCTGTATAATAGCTAAGCCCTCTGCTTACTACCATTGCAGACAAAGTAATTTCTCCGAAAACCGGCGAAAATACCAGTAGAAAAAGCTTTTCGCTTATTCCAACTCCTCCAGGAAATGGCAACATATCCACAGCTACTGAAATCATTCCTTGTAAAAAAATAATTGTTAACCAACTTATTTTGCTAAGGTTAAAGGATCGATACACTAAATAGGTTACATTAAAAAGCAATATTCTTTGAACTACTGCCATTAAGAACACATTACACACAACTAACCTATGGGTTTTAAAGTAAGATGCAGCCTCTTTATATTTCTCTGTTGCAGAATTTACTCTGTTCGTTAGTTTTTCTGGTCCTTTTAAAATACGGCACTTACTAAGAAACTTAATTATATTTATGAGAGCAGTTCTTGCTAAAGCTGGATCAAATATGAGAAAAATCATGAATCCAACCACTACAATATTTAGAAATATTCCCAAATAGAAAAAAACTATTGCTGGTTGGAAATAATACATTATTTGTGCGGGTCTAGCAATTAACACAACAATTCCTAAAGCTATTAATACCATCTTATAAGTAATTGTTACAATCATCAGTATTAAAGTTGATATTCCCACAGGTATTTTGTCTTTTCTCATAAAATATACTTGTGCAGGCTGTCCACCACTGGCTGAAGGAGTAATGCAACTAAAGAAAAATCCTATAAAAGAATAGAGAAAACAATGTAACAATTTTACCTGTTGCTTAATACTTTTCATCAAATAGAAAATAATAATTGATTCACATGCGATAAAAAGGACTACACAAATTATCCCACTTATCCAATAGAACATATTGGCATTACCTATCTGAATCATTATTTTGGTTAGGTCTTGCTCTTGAAAAATATAGTATATCATTGCAGAGAAAACGAAAACCAAAAATAACAAATTCCCTATTAATTTTCTCTTATTCATATTCAGTCTCTTCCTATTTACTATTGCCTCTTTATTATAATAAAGGTAATAATTCAAAATATTTATTTTTATAATTGCATATTTAACTTATTTATCACAGCGTGATATAAGTGCAACAGTTTCAACGTGGTTTGTACGTCCAAATTGATTCATACACATAACCCTTTTGGTTTTATATCCATTTGCTTCAAATATCACCAAATCTCTTGCCAACGATGTTGGCTTGCAGGATACATAAATAATTTCTGGTGCACCAAAATCAATTATTTTAGTAATTGCCTTAGGATGTATACCATCTCTTGGAGGGTCAACAATAATAAGGTCTGGTTTGTCTGTAAGCTCATCAACCTTTTTAAGCACGTCACCAGCGATAAACTCACAGTTTTCTATACCGTTATGTTTTGCATTTTCTTTGGCAGCTTCAATTGCTTCTTCAACAATTTCTATTCCAACAACCTTTTTACTTTTTTCAGCCATAATTTGGCTTATTGTGCCCGTTCCGCAATAAAGGTCGAATATCACCTTGTTTCCAGCATTTCCAGCATAATCCTTAACAATGGAATACAGTTTTTCTGCACCTTTAGTGTTTGTTTGGAAAAATGAAAATGCAGTAACTTTAAACTCTAAGTCAAAAAGTTTATCTGTAAAGTAGTCCCTTCCGTAAAGAATTTTTGTGGAATCACTTTTCACAACATCCGCAACGCTATTGTTTTCTGTATGAAGTATTCCACATATTTTACCACTTGTTTTCAGGCTAAGCAATACATTTGCAAAATCATTAAGAGAAAAGTTAATATTACTTGCTGTAACTAAATTTATAAGTATTTCGCCAGTATATGCGCCCTTACGCACAACAAGATGCCTTAAAACACCATCATGACGCATTTTATGATAAAATGGAACATTTCTTTCCTTAAAGAAATCAAGGACGCAGTGAATTATGTTTATAAAATCGTTATCAATAATATTGCAATCGCTTAAAGTTACAACTTCATAAAAGCTTTGCCTTTTTCGCATTCCAAGGGCAAGCTCACCATCCTTGCTGGTATCTCCAAAAGAAAACTCACACTTATTTCTATATCCATTAACAACAGGGGAAACCTCAATTCCATCATACTGAAAATCTCTTATCCCTGCATCTTGCAAAAGTTTAAGAACCTGATTCTCCTTAATTTCATTTTCCTTTTCCATTGTAATATTCTGATAAGAACATCCCCCGCATAAATCAAAGTGACTGCACCCAGCCTTTATCTCATAAGGTGCATGCTCTTTTATTTCTTCAAGCCTTCCTTCCAGCTTTCCGTCACGCTTTTTAGTTATTTTGCACTGCACAAGCTGCTCCGGTAGTGTATTTTTAACTATAACCCTACTGTTTTCGTATTTTCCTGTTCCTTTATTTGGAAAATCGATGTAATCTATCTTAACTTCTATGATATCGTTTTTTTTAGCCATATTTTCCTCCGAAAAATCAATTGTAATTTATTTACAGATATGCTATAATTCTTTTATTCAAGTTTTTTAATAAATAATAGGAGTGTAATCATTAATGTCAGAACATGTAGTAGGCAGTATTGTTGAAGGTAAGGTAATTAAAATCACACCATTTGGAGCAATTGTTGCTCTTGAGGGCGGCGGTCAGGGTCTTGTTCATATTTCCCAAATAGCTAATAGCTTTGTACAGGATATTAACGACCATATTAAGGTTGATGATACCATAAAAGTAAAAATAATGAACATTGATGCAGAAACAAAGCGTATTTCTCTTTCAATAAGAGCAGCACTTCCAAAACCTGAAAGACCAGAAAGAACTGACAGGCCACAAAAACAATCTAACTATAAACCTCGGGACCAGAAGCCTAATTATGACAGACGTAATGATTCTCAGGCTTCACCTCAACCACCACTTAACGAGTTTGAAGAGAGAATGAAAGATTTCCTCAAGCAATCCAATGATAAAATGGCAAGCTTGAACAAACGTGCAAACAAAAGATAATATTCAGGGTGTAGACAATGTCTACACCCTTTTTCTTTAAATTAAATTTCTTTTGCGTCGCCCCAAACTCTATCAAGGCTGTAAAATTCTCTTTCCTCTTTGTTGAAAAGGTGAACAATGATATTGCCAAAATCCAAAAGCACCCATGCACCACCTTGGTAACCTTCTGAATGATGAAGCTTGTAACCTTCTTTAAAAAGCTTTTCTTCTACGTTATCTGCCATTGCCCTAAGCTGATTAACATTGTTACCACTTGCAATTACAAAATAATCTGTAATATTGGATAATCCCTGTAAATCTAAAACTTTAATATCCTCTGCCTTTTTATCTTCCAGAGCCTCTTGTGCAATTTTTGCTGCTTCTTTAAAATCTAAGTTCATATATTACCTCCTAATTTTACAATACCACTGTAATATTCAAAAGCTTCAACCGATAATGGATGAAGCGGTCTTTTTCGTTCATTTACAAAATCAATAGTGCTTTTAAGTATAAATGCCATTGCTGTGTCGATATTCTCAAATGCAAGCTTTCTTGCCTCTTCAAGTGTGTCAAAAGCTTTTCTGTTAGGCTCTATATAATCCGCAATAAATACTATCTTCTCTATAATACCCATGTTTTTTCTGCCTGTTGTATGGTATCTTATGGCATCCAAAATTTCTTCGTCCTCAACACCGTATTCTCTTCTTGCAACCTCTGCACCCAAAAAAGCATGGGTTAGGTCTATGCAGTTAAGCATTATTTCATCCACATTTACATGAAATTCTTTGCAAAAGCGTCTTTTCATGTCAGGTGGATAATCCTTGGCACAGTCGTGCAAAAGTGCAGCAGCTTGTACCTTATAACGGTCTGCTTGGAATGTGTCTGCCATCTTAAGGGCAGTCTTAACAACACCCATTGTATGAATGTATCTTTCAATAGACAATGCGGACTGTAATTTTCGTTCAGTTGTAATAAAATCCAGCATAATAATCTCCTACTTATATAACCCATTTTTCAAAATATATTCTTCAACTTTATGGGGAACCATTCCATTAATAGAAAGTCCGTTGCTGATGTTTTTACGTATTTCTGATGAAGATACATCCACAGGCGGTATTTCAATAAATTCAATATCACATTTAAAATCATCTTCCATTTGCTGAATTTCATTAGCCAAAGCATTTTTATTATAACCAGGTCGTGTAACTGCAATAAAACTGCATATGCGTAAAAGATGTTTATAATCTTTCCATGTTTTAATATAGTGAATAGCATCAGCACCAGTTACAAATTTAAATTCAACTTCATCACCAAGAAGGTCTTTAAGCTGTGATACCGTATCTACAGTATATGTGGTTCCGCCACGGTCAATCTCTAATGAAGAAACCATCATATTTTTATGTCCCTCAACAGCAAGCCTTGCCATTTCCAGCCTTGTATGCCCGTCCAATACGTCCTCATTGTCTTTGTGAGGCGGCTTACCACATGGTATAAGCAAAACTTTTTCTACATTGGTTTGGTTTAAAACGGCCTCTGACACTGAAATATGACCAAAATGTATAGGATCAAAGGTTCCACCAAGTATAGCAAACTTTTTAATACCCTTTAATATTTTAATATCATCCTTCAAAACAAACACCTCAGTTATGGGTTTTGTAAATTCCCTAAATATTATACTTTATTCGTCATAAAAGTACAAGCTATATAGTAAAATTCACGTTTTAACTAAAAAAACGGCCGCATTTAATTTGCAGCCGCCTCGAGTTTTTCCGCTTATTTAGCCTTTGGCAGCTCAATAACAGGTTTTTTGGACTTTCTATAAAGCACAAATTTGTTGCCTATAACCTGAACAACCTCTGCATGTGTTCTATCTGCAATGGTTTGTGCAACCTCACGTGGGCCAAGAAGATTATTGTCAAGCACATTTGCTTTAACAAGTTCTCTTGCTTCTAACGCTTGGCTGAAGGTTTCTGTAAGCTCTGGTGTTACACCACTTTTTCCAACATGAAAAATAGTGTCAATCCCGTTGGCCATACCTCTTAAATATGCTCTCTGCTTGCTTGTCAGCATAAAATTTCTCCTTCTAAATTACTTAAAATAATCAAATTCTAAACCATATATTCTAACGGTGTCGCCTTCGTTTATACCTTTTTCTTCAAGAGCGGCTATAATGCCCTTTTCTTTAAGATATTTTTGAAAGAACGCAAAGCCTTTTTCTGTATCAATGTAAGTATAACCAATTACTTTTTCTACACCAACACCTGTAACCACATAGTAGTTGCCATCGAAAACTTCAATTTCAAAAGGCTGGTTGTCCATTTCTGGTTCTTGGAACTCGTCAAAATCTTCTTCAAACACAATATCTTCCGGATAATCTTTAAGTTTTGCCGCAACCGACGCTAATAATGCATCTAATCCTGTGTTTGTAGCCGCAGAAATGGGATAAACTTCATAGCCTAAAGGCTCGTATTCTGCCTTTAAACGCTGAACATTCTCCTCCGCCTCTGGAATATCAATTTTGTTTGCCGCTATTACCTGTGGGCGTTTTGCCAATTCAGCGTTGTAATTAAAAAGCTCGTTGTTTATCTTTTTAATTTCCTCAACAGGGTCGTTGCCCTCCAAAGCTGCCGCATCCACTACATGAATAAATACCTTTGTTCTTTCAACGTGCCTTAAAAACTCGTGACCAAGACCAACACCTTCACTTGCACCCTCTACAAGCCCAGGAATATCCGCCAAAACGAAGTCCTCACCGTTTTTCCCCTGCACAACACCAAGGTTTGGGGCAAGTGTAGTAAAGTGATAG
>JAQVIB010000110.1 GCA_028695945.1 Lachnospiraceae bacterium | reverse complement strand
CCAACAGCAAAGGTTGGTCACATTGGTCTTTACAGGGACCCGGATACACTTATACCTGTTGAATATTACTGTAAGCTTCCTGTTGATATTGCAGAAAGCGAAGTTCTTCTTGTTGACCCAATGTTGGCAACAGGAGGTACTGCTGAAGCAGCTATCGGCTTCTTGAAAGAAAGAGGAGCTAAAAAAATTACAATGCTTTGTATACTTGCGGCACCAGACGGCGTTAAGGCTGTTCAGGCGGCTCATTCAGATGTTGATATTTATACTGCGGCGTATGACAAATGCCTTAACGACCACGGTTATATTGTACCAGGTCTTGGCGATGCTGGAGATAGAATATTTGGTACAAAATAGCATGCTTGGGAGAGGTTAAATTTGGAACACGATTGGGTTTTATATATAGCGGCGTTTTCTACGGCATTTGCAATTTCCAACGTAATGACACCTGTCGCTAAAAAATTGTCCCTTAAGGTTGGGGCTATAGATTATCCAAAGGCAAGAGGAATGCATGCAAAACCTATGCCGCGTATGGGTGGTATTGCCATAGTAGTCGGTTTTTTACTTACAATTCTTTTACTGTACAGATTTATGGACCATAAGCAGTCGCAGCAAATTGCGGGGTTTGTTATAGGTTCTGGTATTATTGTTGTGCTGGGCATGTTTGATGACTGCTTTAATTTGCGTGCAAAGTTTAAGTTTTTGGTTCAAATTGTTGCCGCGCTTGTTGTAGTTTACTCAGGGGTTCGCATTAATGTTGTATTTTGGCCTTTTAATGCGGCGTTGCAGAAGCTTAGTGTACCAATAACCCTTTTATGGATTGTTGGCGTTACAAATGCGGTTAACTTAATAGATGGTCTTGATGGTCTGGCGGCAGGTGTTAGCTCTATTGCCGCACTTTCTTTAATGGTACTTTGCATTATTACAGGCGATGAAATAGCAGTTGTTCTAACAGCAACCCTTGCTGGAAGCTGTCTTGGATTTTTGCCACGTAATTTTAACCCAGCACAGATTTTTATGGGTGATACTGGGGCAACATTTTTGGGATTCACTCTTTCGGTAACAAGTGTACTTGGTGTTTTCAAGGGTTACGCAATGCTAGCACTGGTTGTTTCAATGCTTTCACTGGGACTTCCTATTTTTGATACACTTTTTGCAATGGGCAGACGTATAGCAAAGGGAGAGTCTATAATGACCCCTGACAGAGGACATCTGCACCACCGTCTTATTGACAGAGGCTTTACACAAAAGCAGGCAGTTATGATACTTTACGGAATTAGTATTCTGGGTGGTCTTTTGGCAATATTTATAACCTTTAAAGATACCAAAGCACTTGTAGTTATTGTGCTTACTGTGTTTGTGTTAAGTTTTGTAATATATTTTTTTAACAACATGAGGAAAAATAAGGAGTAAGCGAAAAGGAGGAGTTTTGTATGAAGGAATTAAAAGGAACAAAAACCGAGGCCAACTTAATGGCGGCTTTTGCGGGGGAATCACAGGCAAGAAATAAATATACATATTATGCTTCTAAGGCTAAAAAAGAGGGTTATGAGCAAATTGCGGCTCTTTTTACTGAAACTGCTGACAATGAAAAGGAGCATGCGAAAATATGGTTTAAGCTTCTTCATGATGGAATTGCTGATACAGTAACAAACCTTAAAGATGCTGCTTCAGGCGAAAATTACGAGTGGACAGACATGTATGCAAAAATGGCAAAAGAAGCAAGAGAAGAAGGTTTTGACCATATTGCATACTTATTTGAAGGTGTAGCAAAAATTGAAAAAGAACATGAGGAAAGATATCTTAAGCTTTTAAAGAATATTGAAGAAGGAATTGTTTTCTCTAGAGATGGAGATATGGTTTGGAAGTGTGCTAACTGCGGACACATTCACATTGGTAAGGAAGCACCTAATGTTTGTCCAGTTTGTGACCACCCAAAAGCTTATTTTGCTATAGAAGCTAAAAATTATTAATAAAGTTTTCGACCTTGTGGCATTGCCACAGGGTCTTTTTTATTTTGGAAGTTTGTGCTATACTTACAGATACTTAAAGTGGATGGAGAAGTATAATGGACAATGGAAAAGATGTTAAATTTAATAATATAGAGCTTAGTGCTGGCTTTTTGCAGGAAAACCTAAAGAGTGCACCAGCAGAGTATGTTGTGGTATATATGTTTGCCAAAAGTACATCAATGAATTGCACTATTCATATTACAGATATAGTTAAAGCACTTTCTATGCCTGTTGCTGAAGTATTTGATGCCTGTATGTATTGGCAAGAAAAAGGTTTGATAAAAATAGAGGATGGCATGATTATTTTTCCTGAAAAAGTGCAACAAATGGAGAATAGGCAGTTTCCCAAAATGCTATTGGAGGACAGGCCACAATATCAGCCGCAAGAGCTTAATATGTATGCACAAAAAAATAGTGATGTTCGACGGCTATTTGATATGACGCAGAAATACTTAGGAAGAATGCTGACACACAGCGACCTTTCTGGAATATTTTCGCTTTATCACTGGTTGGGGCTTAGCCTTGAAGTGATAGACAAGCTTCTTAGTTACTGTGCTGAGAATAATCATCGTAATATGAGGTATATTGAACGTGTTGCCATAGATTGGGCAGAAAGCGGAATCTCTACACCGCAAGAGGCTGATGAGCGTATTCATTTGTATAACACAGACTTTAGAAGAATTATGCGTGCCTTTGGTCAAAGCGGACGAAACCCTATTGCTTCGGAAGAAAAATTCATGAAAAAGTGGATTAATAACTGGAATATGCCAATTGAATTGCTAGAAATAGCATGTGAAAAAACTGTTCTTAATACAGGCAAAGTTTCATTCGGATATGCAGATAAAATAATTGAAAGTTGGTACAACGCAGGTGTTAAAAATACCGATGATGTTACTAGAATGGAAACAGAATTTATTGCAAAAAAACAAGTAAAATCAGAAGAACCAACGAAGGCAGCAGTAAAAAATAAATTTACAAATTACCAGCAACGTCAGTATGATTATGAGAAATTTGAAAAACTGGAACAGGAAAACACAAAGTGAAAGGAGTAGCGTATGCCAAGCAAAAGCACTTTATATAAACAAATATTACGGTATTATGATGATGTACGTACTGCCACAGCCGCAAAACTAAGGCAAAAGAGGGAGGAACTTTATAGCCGTTTGCCTCGTATTGAAGAAATAGACAATCAAATATCTATGGCAGGAATAAGTATGGCTAAGGCCGTTTTAAACAGCCCTACGGAAGCTATTGATATAGCACTTAGTCTTAAGGAAAATCTTAAAAAGCTTACGGATGAGAAAGAGCAGTTGCTTAAAAAAAACGGATTTCCACCAGATTATCTTGAAATTGAATATAAATGTCCTATTTGCAAGGATACAGGTTTTGTTGAAGATACTCGATGTGCATGTTTTTCTCAAAAATTAGTGGATTTGGCATACAACAGTTCCAATATAAAAGCAATTGTTAAGACGGAAAACTTTGATTCCTTCGATTTAGGGTACTATTCTTCAGAAAAAGAAAACGGGGAAGAGATTTCGCCAAGGGAAAATATTCAGCGTATTTTAAGTTCATGCCTTAGATTTACAAAAAACTTCGGCAAGGAGTTTGATAATCTTTTGTTATATGGAAGCCCAGGTCTTGGGAAAACTTTTTTATGCAACTGCATTGCCCGTGAACTTCTGGACAAAGGTATTACTGTAATGTATGTAACAGCATCCCAACTGTTTAAGGCAATGGAAAAAGAACGTTTTACTCGCAGTGAAGAGGAAGAGCCTAGTGAATATCTGGAAGATGTGCTTGGCGTTGATTTACTTATAATAGACGACCTTGGTACAGAATTTACAACCGTTTTTACAGCAGGAGAGCTTTTTAACATAATTAATACAAGAATTTTAAACAAAAAGCCAGTAATAATATCTACAAATCTTGCCCTGAAAGACCTTAGCGAAAAGTATTCCGACAGGTTAACCTCACGTATTATGGGCGGATTTACAACCCTTAAGTTTTTTGGTGAGGATATAAGAATTTTGAAAAAATTTAGAAAATAGAATTTATTTTCATACTTTTTTAACCTTCATACGTTTAATGTAACAGTATTGTAAGGAAAATTTTATTGTATTTTTTCTTTATACACATTAAAATGAAGGGAGTGGCGGTAAAAACTACTTTAATAGGAGGATTTTAACTATGAAAAACTTTAAAAGTGTAGCAATGGGTTTTGTTGCTGGGGCATTATGCATGGTATCCGTTACAGCGTTTGCGGCATACAGCGATGTTACGGCAAAGTTGTTTAGCGATGTAACATTTAAATTTGATGGAGAAGCTAAAGCATCACCATCAGATCAGCCTGTTCTTAACTACAATGGATATGCCTACGTACCAATAAGATTCGTTTCAGATAACCTTGGCGCAACAATTGATTATGACATTGCTACACGTATTATTGATATTCAGTCTGACAAAAAGATATATGTAAAAGAAGTGCCAGTTGAAAAAATTGTATATGTTGAGAAGGACTCTCCAGAAGGAGCAAAACTGAATACATATGAGTCTTTACCTTTAAAGAGTAAAAAGAACAAACATACAGTGGAAGTTACAGGGGTTTCCCGTAATCCGGTTGAGAAAACCACAAAGATCTTTGTAGATTTAGACAATGATAATGAAGCTAGCATTCAGCTCATTCCAAGTAAAGCAACCTTGGTTGTGGACGGAGAACCAGTTGATGCAAGCATGTTTGTAGACAAGTGGGATAACGGATGGTCTACAGGAGATATGGAATATGATAGTTCTCGCGAAGGGTACTTATTATTTGACCTTCTTGAGGAAGAGTGGAAAAATGCGGACTTAACTATTACACTTAGAACAACAGGCAGCACAGAGGAAGAAGTTCATACTTTCCATTTTAAAAGAACATAAAGAATAAGGGGCGTTAAAAATGAAATATAAAAAATTATTAGCCATAGCAATGGCTGTTTCCATTGTTTGTGCAAGCCCTGCTTTTGCAGCAGTCGCTACTGGTGGGAAACCCAAAGCTGTTACTGTGTCAGAAACAGCAAAAAAAGTGTATACCTATGACGAGGTTTTGGCAAAGTCAATTGCAAATTCCACAGCCCTTACCTTGTCGGATTTAACTATGGACTTGAATGAAAAAAAGGCAACTTATGCATCTCAAAGCCTTGGTGGACTTGTGTATCCTCAAACGGTTAACCAATATTCACAGATAGACTCTTTTAGCAAGCTTATGGAGATTAATGAATTAGGAACCAACACAAAAGGTGAACGTTATGCCAAAGAGGCAACAAAATTAGGAATAGAGAGTGCTGTAAAAACAGCAATGAGCACAATTGTTACTGATGAAGCAGCACTAAAGCTTAAGGACACTACTCTTGCTGTTTACAACGAGAAGTATAGGGTGGCTAAGCTTAAAAATAGCCTTGGAATGGCTACTGATACAGACGTGACAACTGCGCTGGCAGAGGTGGAAGCTTATGAAGCTGATGTTGAAACAACAAAAAATGAACTTAGCAATGCCTACACCACCCTTGCAAGGCTGATGGGCGTAAGGGATACAAATTTCGCTATTAAGTATGAAGTGGAATATACTCCATATGTTCTTGATGAGGAACTAAGTGCATACATTGCAAGAAGTAACTCTATTAATCCAGATTTGCAAAAAGCAAGAATTGCACTGGAAACAATGATTGCCAACAAAAATTTCACATTAATGGCTGATACAACACCTTATGGTTCTGACAGTATCAATTACAATATAAGCAATACACAAATGACATTGAAAAATGCTGAGGATGGTTTCAAAAGTGCTATTGAAGATACTTACAAAAGAATGATTAAACTTGAAGGTGACATTAAAACCGATGAAACTAATCTTGAAAACGCAAAAACTGCACTTAAAATTGCAGAACTGAACCTTAGCTTAGGACGTGGCACACAGTTGGATGTGGATAATGCAAAGGTTAAAGTACAAACACTAATAAACACGATTGAATCTTTAAAATACAGTCATGAGAATATGAAGTTTAGTTTTGAAAATCCATGTGTGCTTGGTTAAAATGAATATGAAAAATAGACAGAATATTTTGTTCTGTCTATTTTTATGTTTATATATAAAAATGGTAAATAAAACAAACAAATGTAACAAATTTGTAACATTAGGCACTTGAAAAAAAGCAATTTGTAATATACAATAACAAAAGCATTCGTATGGGACTGCATATTTTTTGTGCAAGGGGCAAGCCCTGTTACAATACGAAAGAGGTATTATTGCTTAGTAGCGAAGCTAATATTACTAATATTTCACTAGTGTTACAGTAAGGTTACACTTTGCCCAAGAGTATTGACGGTGAACATGAGGGGTGCTATAATTCAGTTTGTATTAAGGAAGTTGCGTTTTATACACCATTTGGTGTGAAGAAAAGAACTTCCGAAATGGCAAACAAAAAAACCAAATTACAAGGAGGAAAACAAACAATGAAAAAGAAAATCGCTTTATTGTTGTCAGCACTTATGGTTGTTGGTATGATTCCAGCTACTGCATTTGCTGTTACAACAAACACAGTAAGCCATGTTGTTACTGGTAGTGAAGATGCCTTAACTTACACAGTTGCAGGAGCTAGTGCTACTGAGCTTGAAGCAAGTAAGGCTCCAATCTTCAAGATTGCAGAGAAAAATCTTACAGATTACTACTTAGGTAATGCAGGAGTTCAAGAACATGCACTTGATGGTCAATATGGAGTACTTGTAGGTACAACAACTGTAACATTTATTGCTACATTAACAAATGCTGAATTTAAATATGTTGGTAATGTTGGCGGAGCAGCTAACACAGCAATTGGAACAGGTAGCACAGGTTACATTCAAAATGGAACAG
>JAQVIB010000109.1:4108-7128 GCA_028695945.1 Lachnospiraceae bacterium | reverse complement strand
AAATTCGAGGCAGATATATTCGTTGTGGCGGCATATGGGCAGATTCTTACAGAAGAGGTACTGAACATTCCAAAGCATGGCTCAATAAATGTACATGGTTCATTGTTGCCCCAGTACCGTGGTGCAGGTCCCATACAGTGGTCGGTTATAAATGGAGACAAGGTTACAGGAGTTACCATTATGCATATGGCAAAGGGACTTGACAGCGGTGATATGATTAGCAAAGCAGAAATGGAAATTTCTGATGAGGACACTTATGGAACTCTTAGCCAGAGAATGTCTGAAGTTGGTGCAAGACTTTTAGAAAAAACCTTAATTGAAATTGAAAACGGAACTGATAAAAGAGAACCTCAAAATCATAATGAGTTTACCTATGCACCTATGCTTACCAGAGAAACAGGGCATATTGACTGGAACAAAACTTCCAGAGAAATTTCTTGCCTTGTAAGAGGGTTAGACCCACAGCCAGGAGCTTATACAATTTATAATGATGAAGTATTAAAGGTATGGAAAGTAGAAATTTTGGACAAGACATATACTGATGGTGTATGTGGAGAGATTGTTGAAACTAACAAAAAAGGGTTTGTTGTAAAAACTGCAGATACCTCTATTTTAGTTGCCGTTGTCCAGGCAAAGGGAGGTAAGGTAATGAATACTGATGCTTATATGAGAGGACATTCAGTTGATACAGGTGTTGTACTAATGTAAAATAATTTTGTTTTTCAGACATTAAAACGGCTTCTCTGTACTATTGTAACATAAAGAAATTAAAGGAGGCGTTACTATGTATTTTAACATTCAATACTTATATGTGCTTTTCCCAGCAATGATTTTGGCTATGTATGCCCAGTCTAAGGTAAAGGGAACTTTTAACAAGTATTCACGTGTTGGCAATGCCTATGGTCTTACAGGGGCTGAAGTGGCCCAGAGATTGCTTAGAATTGCTGGTATAAATGATGTTAGTGTAGAACGTATAGGCGGAAACCTTACAGACCATTATGACCCTAGCCACAAGGTTTTAAGGCTATCAGATTCGGTGTATTCATCCCAGTCACTTGCGGCTATTGGTGTTGCGGCACATGAAACTGGTCATGCTGTACAGCACGCAACGGGTTATGCACCACTTGGTCTTAGAAGTGCTTTAGTGCCAGTAACAAATATTGGTTCAAGATTATCAATGCCAATGATTTTTATTGGTGTGCTTTTAGGATCACAGGCTGGGTCGGATATGGGTTACATGCTTGTACAGCTTGGCATAGTGCTTTTTTCTTTGGCAGTAGTTTTTTCACTTGTTACATTGCCAGTAGAATTCAATGCATCTTCAAGGGCAGTTGAAATGCTGGACGCAAATGGAATTTTAAGCAGTAGTGAGCTTGTTCCTGTTAAAAAGGTTTTAAGTGCCGCGGCACTTACCTATGTAGCAAGTGCGGCAGTGGCTATCTCACAGCTTTTAAGGCTTTTGCTGTTATTTGGAAGAAGAAGAGATTGATATTTAAGGTGAAAAAGTCAAAACATTTACACATAGGTAGTTCCTATGGATTGATGTTTTGACTTTTTATTTTGTAAAAACCCCAAAAAGGTTTGCGGATAGTTGTTAATTGATGTAAAATGTATTATTGGTGAGAATTATGCAGATATTTAAAAATGAAAGGGATATAATATGATAATGATTAATCCACGTGAAGTGGCGGCAGAGGTGCTTGTTTCTGTTACCAAAGATGGGCAGTACAACAACATGGCTTTAAAAAAAGCACTTAAGCAAAATGGAGCAATGCCCGTTAAAGATAGGGCATTTGTTACGGAAATTGTAAACGGTACTTTACGTAATATTTTTTATATAGATTATTTAATTAACTCTGTTTCTACTGTTAAAACCGAAAAAATTAAGCCTTGGGTTCTTGCGGTGCTTAGAAGTGCGGTATACCAGATGGTATTTATGAATGTACCAGATAGTGCTGCAGTAAATGAGGCTGTTACACTTGTTAAGGGAAAAAGGTTAGGCAAACTTGCCGGCTTTTCTAACGGTGTCTTAAGAAGTATTGCGGCAAATAAAGATAAAATACTATTACCCGACGAAGAAAAAAACCCATCGAAATACCTTGAAGTGAAATATTCCCATCCGCAGTGGCTTATTAAGATGTGGCTTAATCAGTACCCATATGAATTCGTAAAGGAGCTTTGCATTGCAAATGGGAAAGCTTCACCAGTTACTGTTATGGTTAATCTACTTAGAACAACTGTGGAAAATCTTCAAGAAGATATGCTTGAGGATGGTATTAAAGCTGAAAATGGTGAATATATAGAAAATGCACTTCGACTAACAAAGATTAGTGATTTATCCGCACTTTTTTCTTTTAAGCATGGTGATTTTCATGTTCAGGATGAAAGTTCAGCCATTGCGGTTAAGGTGCTTGACCCTAAAGATGGTGAAAAAATACTGGATGTCTGTGCTGCACCAGGTGGAAAAAGTTTGTTAATTGCTGAAACAATGAATAATAGAGGAAGCATAGTTTCTCGTGATATATTTGACCACAAACTGGAGCTTATTAATGAAACAGCAAAGCGTTTAGGTATTAATATAATTAAAACGGAGCTTAAAGATGCATCAAAATGCTATGCGGAGGATAAAAATCTTTTTGACAGAGTACTTATTGATGCTCCGTGTTCGGGATTTGGTCTTTTGCGTAAAAAAGCAGATATAAGAATTAACCGAAGTGGCAACGATATAGACGAGTTAACAAAGTTACAGCGTGAAATTCTTACTGCGGCGGCAGAATATGTTAAGGTTGGCGGTACACTTGTTTATAGTACCTGCACTATCTGCAAAAAAGAAAATATAGGAAATGTTAGCTGGTTTCTTCAAAATTTTCAATATGAGGCAGAAGATATTACAGACCTTCTTCCACATGGAATAGAGAGTGAAACCGCAAAAGACGGGTACATCAGCCTGTTTCCACATATACACGGAACAGACGGGTTTTTTATAGCCCGCCTTAGAAGAAAGGGGTAACAAAATGAGA
>JAQVIB010000109.1:0-4098 GCA_028695945.1 Lachnospiraceae bacterium | reverse complement strand
TTAAAATCAATGACATTCACCGAGCTTGAAACTGTTATAAAAGAAATTGGAGAGCCAAAATTTAGAACAAAACAGGTTTATGACTGGCTACACAGCAAGCTTGTAACTGAATTTGATGATATGACAAACTTATCAAAAAGTCTTAGGGAAAAATTGTCAGAGAATTATAAAATTTCAAAACTTGAAATTGTTGAAAAAAGAGTATCAGAAAAAGACGGAACAACAAAATATCTTTTTGGGTTGGAAAACGATAATCTTATTGAAGCTGTTGTAATGAGATATTCTTATGGAAATGCAGTTTGTGTATCCACGCAGGTAGGATGTCGTATGGGTTGTACCTTCTGTGCTTCAACTTTAGATGGTGTTGAGGCTAATTTAAGTACAGGTGAAATGCTTAGTGAAGTTTATGAAATACAAAAAGATTTGGGTGAAAGAATTTCCAGCGTTGTGCTTATGGGCAGTGGCGAACCACTAGATAATTATGATAATGTGATTAAATTTATAAGAATGCTTAACGACGAAAATGGTCTTGGCATAGGTCAGCGTCATATAACTCTTTCAACATGTGGTCTTATAGACAAAATGAATAAGCTTCAAGAGGAGGACTTGCAGATAACACTTGCCGTTTCTTTGCATGCACCAAATGATGAAATAAGAAACCAAATTATGCCAATATCCAGAAAACACGATATTGACAGTCTTTTACTTGCCTGTAAGCAGTATTCAGACCAAACAAAACGCAGAATTACATTTGAATATGCCCTTATTAAAGGTGTAAATGACAGTGAGGATTGTGCAAAAGAACTTACCCAAAGACTTAAAAATATGCTTTGCCATGTTAATCTTATACCAGTTAATGATGTTAAGGAAAGAAGCTATTTTAAAAGTAATGATGAAACGATTGCGGCATTTGCCGAAATTTTAAACTCTAAAGGAATTGAAACCACGATAAGAAGGAAGTTAGGCAGTGATATTAATGCCGCCTGCGGCCAACTTAGAAAGGGTTACAAAAACAGTAGGAGGTGATGCCTAAATGGAGGCAATTGGCAATAGTGTAACAGGAATAACCAGAAGCAACAATGAGGATTCCATTTACATTTGCAATGAAAAGGACAAAATTAAAAATCTTTATATAGTGGCTGATGGCATGGGTGGTCACAATGGTGGTGAAATAGCCAGTAAAAGTGCTATTGAGTTTTTTTTGAAGTATGTGAATGAACACGCAGATGTAAATATTAAACACGATGATTTACCAGATTTGCTTGTTGGCGGTATTGCCTACTGCAACGAACAAGTTTATAAAAAAAGCGTTGAAAACGAAGATTTAAACGGCATGGGAACAACATTTTCATGTGCCGTAATAGCTGATGGTAAGGCTACTATAGCTCATGTTGGTGATAGTAGGGTATATCTTTACAGAAAAAATACTCTTTCACAGATTACCAAAGACCATTCCTATGTAATGGAGATGGTTAAGCAAGGGAAGATTTCCTTTGAGGAGGCTGCGACGCACCCAAAACGAAATATTATTACAAGAGCTGTAGGTTCGGCATTAAACATTGAAGCCGACATATTTGTAGAAAATCTTGAAGAAGATGATATTTTACTTATCTGTTCAGATGGTCTTTCTGCTATGGTTATGGATAATAGAATACAGGAAATAATTGGAGACAGCAAAGACATAGAAAAAATTTTGCAACAGCTTATTAACGAGGCAAACAATAACGGTGGGCGAGATAATATTTCGGCAATAATTATTAGATTTGAGGTGGGAAAATGACACTGGCAATAGGTACCGTGTTAAGCGGGCGTTATGAAATTATAGAGAAAATAGGCACGGGTGGCATGGCTGTTGTTTACCGTGCTAAGGACCAGAAGTTAGATAGAAATGTTACGGTAAAAGTACTTAAAGAAGAATTTGTGGGTGACGAGGATTTTAAGGCTCGTTTTAAAACAGAAGCAAGAGCTGCGGCAAAGCTTTCACACCCTAACATAGTTAATGTTTACGACGTTGGTGATGATAACGGCGTTCAGTATATTGTTATGGAATACGTACATGGTGACACACTTAAACAAGTTATTGTTAACAGTGCACCATTTGATACAGTGGTTACCTTAAGCATTGCTGTTCAAATGGCATCTGCGCTTGCTCATGCTCATAAAAACGGCGTAATTCACAGGGATATTAAGCCACACAATATACTTGTAAGTGTTGACGGAACAATAAAAATAACAGATTTTGGTATTGCAAGGGCTGCGGCGGTTTCAACTGTTACAACTACATCTAATGCATTGGGTTCGGTTTATTATTTTTCACCAGAACAAGCAAGAGGAGGTTATGTAGACTCTAAAAGTGACATATACTCTCTTGGTATAACTATGTATGAAATGCTTACAGGAAAGGTGCCTTACGAGGGTGAAACTTCGGTTGCCATTGCACTAAAGCATTTGAATAATGAATTGCCAGATATTAGGCAGTTTAATTCAAATGTAAACGACACTATACAAAATATTGTACTTAAGGCTACCCAAAAGAAAAAGGACGACAGATATGATAATGTAGAATTATTGCTGGCAGACCTTAAACGTGCCCTTTCGGAAGCAAGCCTTGGCTATCAGGAAAAGCCTGTTGTAATGCCTGTTGTAACCCCTAATACTGAAAAGACTGAAGTGATAAGTCTTGATGAGGCAACAACTGGGGCAACAGTTGGGGTTACTATGGCTAAAGAGAAGGCTGTGATGTTAGCTAAGGATGAAGAGCCGGAAATTAAAGTGGAAATTACAAATGGAGGCAAAAAGGAATATGATATTCCAGAAAGAGCAGTGGGCTTTGAAAAATATCGTAACAAGTTTAAAATTTCCAAGGATGATGAGTTTGAACCAGAGATAGTTCCTTCAAAAGGTGCAGAAAAAATGTCTTGTAAAAAACAGCCACACAATGAAGAAGTAAGAAAAACATCTGAAAGAACAAGGAAGGCGAAAAATATGGATAATCCTGAGGATGAATACTACAGAGATAAGGAACGTAAAGTTACTATAGCCGCAATTATAACTGCGGTAATAATAATTATTATTATCTCTTTTGTAGGCGCGAAATTTATTAAGGGCGAGGGTATATTTGGAAGTGGAAGTAAAAAAGCTGAAACGTCGTCTATGCCAGATTTTACAGGCAAAAAACTTGAAGATGCACAGGTAGAGGCAAAAGACCTTGGTATTACGCTTAAAGTAAGCGATGAACAATATACAAATGATTACCCAGAGGGACAGATAATGTCTCAGTCTATTGAAAAAGGACAGAGCATTAGCAAGGATGATGTTATCGAAGTAGTTGTAAGTCTTGGCACAAAGGGATTTACTATGCCTGATGTTGTTTATGAAACTGAAGAGGATGCTGTGGCAGAAATTAAGAAACTTGGAGGCAACCAACCTACAATTGAGTATGAATTTGATGATACTGTGCCTGCGGCTGTGGTTATAAGTCAGACACCATCGGCACAGACTGAAATTGATTCTGGAACAAAAATTACACTTAAAGTAAGCAAGGGACAAGAAACTAAAAATGTAACAGTTGAAGATTATACAGGCAAACAGATTGACGATGTTAAAAAATCGCTTGCAGAGGCAGGACTTACACTTGGAAATGTTACTGAGAATAATTCCACAGATGGGGATAAAGGTAAAATCATTTCACAGTCTCTTACTGCAAATAAACAGGTAGACAGGGATTCCCGAATAGATTTTGTTGTAGTAGGTGAAAAGAAAGTAGAAGAACCTGTTGAAGAAACTCCAACAACAACTGAACCATCTAACCAAACACCATCATCAGAAACAACTTCAACAAAATACTTTACTGTTGAAGCACCAGCAAGCTATGTAAACGAAAATAGTATTTCCGTAAAGATGTTAAAAATAACTAATGGAAGCCCTGTTGAAGTTGTTTATAATGAAACAAAGGCAATTTCAGATTTTCCTGTCAATGTAACTTTGTCAGGTTCGGGTCAGAAAGAAATTCAGCTTTATATTGATAATGTATATCAATGGAGCCAAATTGTAGATTTTTAAGAGGGTGCAAATTAATGAAAAATGGAACAATAATGA
>JAQVIB010000108.1 GCA_028695945.1 Lachnospiraceae bacterium | reverse complement strand
AAAAGCAATATGACCGTACACACTAAAAATTGGACAATTTTTAATGTTTCCAAGTACATCATTAAAATAACCAACATAAGCATCGTGTTTTGTTTTACCATCAAAAAATTCGTTGGTACACAAGTCAAACTTATCTACACAATGAGTACTTCCAATTATAAAATCATAATAGTTAGCGTTAACAAGGTCATTTATCAGCGGATAAACGTGCGGTTGGAGACCTATTTCTACACCGATAATTATTTTTATACAATTACCGTATTTTTCTTTCAAAAAGTCAATTTGTTTACGATAATCAGTGTAGTTAAACATAAAAGGGTAGTTTAAATCGGGATAATCAAAGTCTATATGGTCTGTAACGGCTATCTCTTTTAAACCAATTTCTATGGCTCGTTGTATGTTTTGCTCCATTGGTGTTGAACTGTCGGAGGAAAAGTTGGAATGGGTGTGGTAATCTGCAAAAAACATAAATATTCATCTCCTTTAAGGTGAAAGTATAACACATTATTGCGAATATTTAAATATATTGAATAGATATGATTGACTATAAAAAAATCTTGACACAATTATTTATTGTGCTATAATTCATTTATATATTTTGAAAGCAATGATGAGGAAAGTAGTTTTATATGTGGTTTCTCAGAGAAAAAACGTCGTTGGCTGCAAGCGTTTTTAAACCTGTAAAATGAAGACTACCTCGGAGTGACTCCAATCAAGTCCGCAAAGCAGCGTTATGGCTTCAATTAAGTGGTTTATTCAATTAGGGTGGAACCGCGGGATTTTGAATTTTCAAGCTCTCGTCCCTTTTTCTTTTGTGCGAAGGAAAAAGTGGCGAGAGCTTTTTCTATTGCTATAAACATTATTTCTCGCAAAAATTTGAAAGGAGAAATTAAAATGATTAAAGTAACTCTTAAAGACGGCGTTGTTAAGGAGTTTGATAAGGCTGTAACTGTAAATGAAATTGCAAAAAATATTAGTGAGGGTCTTGCAAGAAATGCTTGTTGTGGTATTGTTGACGGTCATGTGCAGGATTTACGTTTTGTTGTGGATAAGGATTCGGAGGTTGCAATTTGCACATTTGACGATGAAGACGGCAAGAAAGCGTTCCGCCACACAGCCAGCCACATGATGGCACAAGCTATTAAACGTCTTTTCCCTGAAACAAAGCTTGCAATTGGACCATCTATTTCAGATGGTTTTTACTATGATTTTGATAGAGAAACACCTTTTACGCATGAAGAATTAGAGGCAATTGAAGCAGAAATGAAAAGAATTGCCAAAGAAAATATAGAGCTTGAGCGTTTTACAATGCCAAGAGATGAAGCTATTAAATTTATGAAGGAAAGAGAAGAACCTTATAAAGTAGAGCTTATTGAAGATTTACCAGAGGATGCAGAAATTTCCTTCTATCAGCAGGGTGAATTTACTGACCTTTGTGCCGGGCCACACCTTTTAAGTACAAAAAATGTTAAAGCAGTTAAGCTTATGAGTGTTGCTGGTGCTTACTGGAGAGGCAGCGAGAAAAATAAAATGCTTTCCAGAATTTACGGAACAGCCTACACTAAGGCAAGTGACCTTGAGGCTTACCTTACAATGCTTGAGGAAGCTAAAAAGCGTGACCATAGAAAGCTTGGCAAAGAATTGAAATTATTCGCTCTTCTTGATGAAGGGCAGGGCTTTCCATTCTTTTTGCCAAATGGTATGATTATTAAAAATACTCTTATTGAGTATTGGAGAGAAATACACAAAAAAGCTGGTTATGTTGAAATTTCAACACCTATTATACTTAACAGACAGCTTTGGGAAAGAAGCGGTCACTGGGACCACTATAAAGACAACATGTACACAACTTCAATTGACGATGTAGAACACTCAATTAAACCTATGAACTGTCCCGGCGGTATGTTGGTTTATAAGCAGGAAATGCATTCCTACAGAGATTTACCTTTAAGGGTTGGCGAACTTGGATTGGTTCATCGCCACGAAAAATCTGGAGCACTTCACGGGCTTATGCGTGTGCGTTGTTTTACACAGGATGATGCACATATTTTTATGACACAAGACCAAATAAAGGATGAAATTAAAGGTGTTGTTAAGCTTATTGACAGCGTTTATCAGCTTTTTGGTTTCAAATACCATGTTGAACTTTCAACAAAGCCTGAAGACAGCATGGGTAGTGATGAAGACTGGGAAATTGCAACAGATGGTTTAAGAGGTGCTTTGGAAGACATGGGAATGGATTATGTTGTTAATGAAGGTGACGGTGCATTCTATGGCCCTAAAATTGATTTCCATCTTGAAGACAGCATTGGAAGAACATGGCAGTGCGGAACAATTCAGCTTGATATGCAGATGCCTGAACGTTTTGAACTTGAATATACAGACAAAGATGGTACAAAAAAACGTCCTGTAATGATTCACCGTGTATGCTTTGGTTCAATTGAAAGATTTATTGGTATTTTAATTGAGCATTTTGCAGGGCAGTTCCCTACATGGCTTGCACCTGTTCAGGTAAAGGTGCTTCCTATTTCTGAAAAATTTGAAGAATATGCTAAAAAAGTTGCTGATGAACTTACTGAAGCGGGCATAAGAACAGAAACCGACTACAGAGCAGAAAAAATTGTCTATAGAGTTAGAGAGGCAAGAAATGAAAGAGTGCCTTACATTGTTGTAGTTGGTGAAAAAGATTTGGAAGCAAATAAAGTTTCACTTAGAAGCCGTGTAGACGGAGACGAGGGTCAGAAAGATTTAAGTGAAGTTATTGCAAGAATTATTGAAGAAGTTAAAACAAGGAAACGTTGATTAAACATATTTAGAAAATGTTAAAAAGCTGTTGACTAAGGTGCTGTTGTGTGGTATACTTCCATAGGTAACAAAGTAGAAGTATCCACTTCTCACCTTGCGGTGTATGCTGCTAAAGGTTAATACTTAAAGCTTTTTGTTGGTTTAAACAGCAATTTGTGTGTATTTTAGAGTGGATAGATTTCTATCCACTTTTTTATTTTTGAAAAAGAGTGAATGTATATTATTTTAGGAGGTGCAGTGCCATTACTGAGTTAATGATTAACGAACAGATTAGAGACAAAGAAGTAAGACTTATCGACGATGACGGAGGTCAGCTTGGAATCGTTTCATCAAGAGATGCCCAAAAGTTGGCGGATGAAAAGCGCTTGGATTTAGTTAAAATAGCGCCAACAGCCAAACCACCTGTGTGCAGAATTATGGATTACGGAAAGTTCAGATTTGACCAAGCGAAAAAAGAAAAAGAAGCTAAAAAGAAACAGAAAACCGTAGATATTAAGGAATTACGCTTGTCTCCAAGTATTGATACACACGATGTTCAAGTTAAGGTGAAAAAAGCAATTGAATTTCTTAAAGACGGAGATAAGGTTAAGGTTTCTATCCGTTTTAGAGGCCGTGAAATTGGACATCAAAAAACAGCTGTAACTATACTTGAAAGTTTCGCTAATGATATTTCTGAGTATGGTGTGGTTGACAAAGCACCGAAAATGGAAGCAAGAAGCCTTGTAATGTTCCTTGCCCCAAAAGCATGATAAAAAACTTATAGATAACAAGGAGGATAAATAATTATGCCTAAATTAAAAACTAAAAAAGCAGTTGCAAAGCGTTTCAAAGTGACAGGAACAGGTCAGCTTAAAAGACATAAAGCTAATACTCAGCATATTCTTGGTAAAAAATCAACTAAGAGAAAGAGAAACTTAAGAAAAGCAACTTTGACAGACAAGACTGTTTTAAACAGCATTAAGAAGAAATTATTACCTTACGCTTAATACCGAGAATATAGGATAGGAGGAGTTTTATAATGGCAAGAGTTAAAGGCGCGCTTAACGCAAGAAAAAAACATAAAAAGATATTAAAATTAGCAAGAGGTTACCGTGGAGCAAGAAGCAAGCAGTACAGAACAGCTAAACAGTCTGTAATGAAAGCAATGGCTTATGCATTCGCAGGTAGAAAACAGACTAAGAGAGAATATAGAAGTCTTTGGATTACAAGAATTAACGCAGCTGCTAGAATTAACAAAATTTCTTACAGCCAGTTAATGCACGGATTAAAGCTTGCAGACATCAACATCAACAGAAAGATGCTTGCAGATTTAGCTATTTCAGATGCAGCAGGATTTACTAAATTAGTAGATGCAGCTAAAGCTAAATTAAACTAAGAACATTAGGAAACTATTTATATAGATTTTGATTAGGAGGAAAAACACGTGGCAAATATCAAATCCGCAAAAAAAAGAGTTAAAGTAATCGCAAAGAAAACATTGATTAACAAAATGATTAAATCAAGCACAAAAACATCCATTAAGAAAGTTGTAATGGCTGTTGAGGCTAAAGATAAGGCTGCTGCAGAAGTTGCTTTAAAGGCGGCTATTTCATCTATTGATAAAGCTTACGCTAAAGGTATTATCAAAAAGAACAGCTGTGCAAGAAAGAAATCAAGCCTTACAAGACTTGTAACTGCACTTTAATTTTTAGACTATGTAGGGGCCGAGGAATTTTCCTTCGGCTCTTTTTTACGTTAAATTTTAGAATTATTCAATACACATTACTTCATGCAATTTATTTATTGCTCTTTTCTCTATCCGGCTTACATAACTGCGGGAAATTCCCAGCATTTTTGCAATTTCCCTTTGTGTAATCTCTTCTCTGCCACCAAGTCCGTAACGCATTTCTAGCACCATCTTCTCTCTAGGAGTAAGCTGACTTTTAAGGTTTTTGTACAAACTGCCAATATCAAAGCTTAGGTCTGCGGTGTCGCTTACGGTATCTTCTTTTTGGCTTATTATATCCAAAATTGTTATTTCGTTGCCTTCTTTATCATTACTTATTGGGTCTTGAAGGTAAAGGTCATTCATATATTTTTTTGAAGAGCGTAGGTGCATTAAAATTTCATTTTCAATACATCTGGCGGCATATGTTGCTAACCTTGTATTTCGCTCAATGTCGAAGGATGTTATGCCTTTTATAAGCCCGATTGTACCTATTGAGATTAAATCTTCGCTGTCTTTGCAGGCGGCAGAGTATTTTTTTGCTACGTGGGCTACAAGCCTAAGATTTTTTTCAATTAGTATATTCTTGGCATCGGTATCGCCATCGGCATAAAGCTTAAGGTATTTTTTCTCTTCCTCGGGTGAAAGTGGTTGGGTAAATGAACCGCCGCTTGTGTAGGAATAGTTAATGAATGATCCCGATTGGTTAGACAAAACAGCACCTCCGATATGAACGGTACATTTAACAGAATATGAATGTTAAACAAAAACAGTGCGTGTATATAATAAAAAAAATGAATAAATATTTAACTTGTTTGTGGTATATATTGTGTATCCATTGCAGAAAATAGGCACAAGATATTTTTAAAGAATATATATGAACAGCGGAGGGCAAATATGGATACAAACCGTGAAGATGAGAATGAAAATATACAAAAAGAACAGAATTTTTCTATAAGAACTGACCTTGCCATAGAGGCAAGAGAAATGATAAAGGAACAAAATGGCGATATTGATGACGGAATAGTGGTCAAAAATGAAGAAACTGATACAATGAGCATTACTTATGTGGAAATTTTAAATGAAAACGGAAGTAAGGCTATGGGCAAACCACAAGGAAACTATATTACTATTGAATCTGAGAAGTTAAAAGAAAATGATGTATCATCTCATCAAGAAATAAGCCACAAACTTCTGGAATGCATTACAGAACTATCTAAGGCAAAGGAGGATACGGTTTTTTTGATTGTTGGACTTGGAAATTGGAATATAACACCAGATGCCCTTGGGCCTAAAGTTGTCAGCAAAATTTTTGTTACAAGGCATATGTTTAACACACTGCCAAAGGAACTTGATGGAGCAGTTCGACCAGTTGCAGCAGTTTCACCTGGTGTAATGGGTATTACGGGAATAGAAACAGGCGAAATAATTAAGGGAATAGTAGAAAAAATGAAGCCTAATGTGATTATTGCAATAGATGCCCTTGCTGCAAGGAGGTTTAATAGAATTAATGCAACAATTCAACTTAGCGACACTGGTATAAGTCCTGGTGCTGGAGTTGGAAACAGACGTATGGCACTTAATGAAGAAACCCTAGGTGTGCCTGTAATTGCCATTGGCGTGCCTACAGTGGTGGATGCGGCAACTCTTGTAAATGATACTATGGATACTATGCTTGCTCAAATGAAAGAGGCGGCAGACAAAGGAACAGAATTTTACCAAATGTTAGAAAATATGGAGGGTGAGGAGAGGTATCAACTTATTTACGATTTGCTTGACCCATATGCAGGTAACATGTTTGTTACACCTAAAGAAGTAGATGCAGTTATAGATAGATTATCAGGGATTATTGCAAATGCTATAAACTCTGCTGTTCATCCAGGAATAGAAATAGAGGATATGGGCATTTATAACTGTTAAAAAATAAATTATAAAAGTGATTTTTTCGTAAAAAAGCCTATACAATAATAGGCTTTTTTTGATACATAATTATATAATATGTTTTCAATTCATCTGTTTTTTGTGCAATATTCAATGTAAGAGTAAAAAAGCAATCAAATGCACTTGACATATTTGTTGAAAAGACTTAAAATTATAAAGGCGTATTTTAACGTTAAATGAACTTTGAAAAATTGATAAGGAGGTGTTTCCCATAGACCCATTAATTGTGAAATTGATTTTTGGAGTTATAGGAGTGGTATTAGGCTTAATATTAGGCTTTAACTATAGAAAGCACATTGCAGAAGCAAAGATAGGTGTTGCCGAAAACAGAGCGGAAAAAATAGTTGAAGAATCTAAAAAAGAAGCTGAAGCCAAAAAGAAAGAAATTTTATTAGAAGCGAAAGAAGAAAGTTTAAAAACAAAAAATGAATTGGAAAAAGAAGTAAGAGAAAGAAGAAATGAGCTTCAAAGAACAGAAAGAAGGCTTGTTCAAAAGGAAGAAACCCTTGATAAAAAGGCAGACTCTTTTGAAAAAAAGGAAGACCAGCTTAACAAAAAAGTTGAGTAATTAGAAAAACAGCAAGAAGAAGTGCATGAAATTCATGAAAAGCACTTGCGTGAGCTTGAAAGAATTTCAGGACTTACCACGAATGAAGCTAAAAATTACCTACTATGCAT
>JAQVIB010000107.1 GCA_028695945.1 Lachnospiraceae bacterium | reverse complement strand
TGCTTTAGCAGCTGCCCGTAATAGTAATGCGGTTGGTGGAACTATTCGATGCGTCTTGAGACGCTGTGCCAGTATAATGCCCTTCTAGGGCTAGTGCATACCACCAGTTAAACTGGTGGTTTTGATTTATTTTACTCTATTTACAGGTTTGTCTCCAAATGAAACACCTAAATCTCTGGCTACACCAACAAGTTCTCCATTAGGGTCAACAAGTTTTTGAGCACCAACTACTTCTTCCAGTGAAACATGACCTATTTCACTGCCTTTAAGGCGAACCATCATGCCAAATTTTTCTTGGTGAATAAGGTGTGCAGCATGAGAACCATAACGTGCCGACAATATTCTATCAAATGCAGAGGTTTCACCACCACGCTGGGTGTGACCTAGTACTACTGGACGAACTTCATGTTCTTCACCTAAATGCTGTTCAAGCTGATAGGTAAGCTTGTTTGCAATACCGCCAAGACGAATAGGGTCGGGACTATCGGCTACAACTCGGTTAATAGTAATTTCGCCTCCAAGTTCTTTTGCACCTTCTGACACAACAATTATGGTAAAAAATTTCCCACGACGGTCACGTTCTCTAATTTTTTGCACAATGTTATCTATTGTGTATGGAATTTCTGGCAAAAGAATAATATCTGCACTACCTGCAAGACCTCCGTGAAGGGCAATCCAGCCTGCATTACGACCCATTACCTCTACAACAATTACTCGGTGATGGCTTTCTGCGGTAGTATGAAGTCTGCCCAATGCCTCTGTGACAATGTTTACGGCAGTATCAAAACCAAAGGTACGGTCGGTAGCTAAAAGGTCGTTATCAATAGTTTTTGGCACACCAATTACGTTTACTCCAAGGCGTGAAAAGTCACGAGCACTTGTAAGGGTTCCATCACCGCCTAGAACAACAAGGGTATCTACACCTTCTTTCTTAAGGTTTTCAACTGCAACATTAGACACATCTTTACGTACAGCAACACCATTTTCCATAACTTTATAGTCAAAAAGATTATCTTTGTTTGAGCTATATAAAATTGAACCACCCTTATGCAAAATGCCAGTGGTGTTTTCAAGGGTAAGTGGCATAAAATCATTGGTATACAGGCCACGGTACCCAAATTTGTAGCCTATAAGCTCATAATCGTATTTAAGGATACATGTTTTTGTAAGGGTATAAATTACTGCGTTTAAACCTGGGGCATCCCCACCGCCTGTTAAAACGGCTATTTTTTTCTTTGCCATATAAATTCCTCCAAACTATGGTTTCGCTCGGTAACGGTAAATGTATTAGCACAATTCATTAAGTTAAACACAATTACCTCAGTGATTGACATATTATATACCAAAAAAATTCCTTTGTAAAATAAAAAAAATAAACAGTGCTATTAATATTTTTAGCATTCTTTAAAAAAGATATCCTTTACATATTTATACTGCGGTTTAATAGATGGACTTTTAAAGATTATTGTTTTATAATTTAAAGAAAATAATTTTAAAAAATGAGTGGAGAGGTGAAAAATGTCAGAAAAAACGGCAATGGCTATAAGAAAAATGATTGATTATAACAGTCCCGATTTAAGAAGAATTAACCATGCCTTAAAGGTTTTTGGTTTTGCAAGTGCAATAGGTGTAGAAGAAGGCTTAAATGCCAAAGAATTGGAAATACTAGAGGCTGCGGCAGTTTTTCATGATATTGGGATACATAAAGCAGAGGAAATTTACAACTGTGCATCTGGAGATTATCAGCAAAAGCTTGGACCAGATGTTGCTAGACCACAGCTTTTAGAGCTTGGCTACAGCCTTGAACAGGTGGAGGAGATATGCTATCTTATAGGTCATCATCATACTTACACAATAAAAGATAATCCTCTTTTACAAATGCTTATTGAGGCTGATTTTATAGTGAATATAGACGAAAAGGATTTTCCAGAGGGAACTGATTATAAAAAAATAAGAGATAAAATTTTTATTACTAAAACTGGTAAAAAATTCATAAATTCATTAATTATTGAAATTGAAAATTAACTTTTGTCAGCCATCATTTTTTTCGCTAACTTGGGCATAATAAAACCAAAATCAAGGGGGATTTATTATGTCTAAATTTATTATTAGCAAGAGTCCCGCACTAAGCGGGAAGGTGGAAATAAGTGGTGCAAAAAATGCGGTTTTACCAATATTATGTGCATGCTTACTAACTGAAAAGGAATGTATTTTAAACAGTGTTCCCCCTCTTATGGACGTTTATGCCATGATGGATATTTTAAAGTCGCTAGGTGTAAAAGTTGATTACGACAACGTTAAACAGGTTGCAAGGATAAAGGCGGAGAAAGTTTCCAAAACTAAGGAAGAGTACGAAATGGCAGGCAAGCTTAGGGCCTCTTTTTTAGTGATGGGTCCGTTGCTTGCACGGCGTCAAAAGGCAAAACTTCCTTTGCCTGGAGGCTGTCAGATTGGGACACGCCCTGTGGATTTACATATAAAAGGTTTTACTGCTTTAGGAGCCAAAATAAAACAAGAGCATGGATTTGTTATGGCAAAGTGTAGGCGGCTAACAGGTACACACATCTATTTGGATTTTCCCAGCGTTGGAGCTACAGAAAATATACTGATGGCAGCAGTAATGGCAGATGGAGTAACAGTAATTGAAAATGCGGCAGTTGAGCCTGAAATTGTGGATTTGGCAGAGTTTTTGAACAAAATGGGTGCAAAGATAACCGATTATGGGAAAAGCACGATTACAATTAAAGGGGTTAAGAACCTTAAAGGAGCAAAGCATACCGTTATACCTGATAGAATAGAGGCTGGAACTTTTATGGTAGCGGCGGCAATAACAGGCGGAGATATTTTGCTTACCAATGCAGTGCCAGACCATTTGGGTGCAATCACCTCAAAACTAAAGGAAGCAAATGTAGAAATTGAAGAACTGTCACGAGGAATTCGTGTTTGTGCAAAAGGAGAACTTTTGGCATTTGATTTAAAAACAATGCCTTTTCCAGGTTTCCCAACGGACTTGCAAGCCGTATTTATGAGCCTTAGCACAGTGGCAAAGGGAACAAGTGTTATTACCGAAACGGTTTTTGAGAACAGATTTTTACATGCAGGTGAACTGATACGCATGGGTGCAGAAATTAAAACAGACGGAAGAATTGCGGTTGTTGATGGGGTTAAAAAGCTTACAGCAACACAGGTTAAAGCCACTGACCTTAGGGCAGGTGCGGCACTGGTTTTGGCGGCTATGGTGGCTGAAGGTGAAACAGAAATAAGCGATATTTTTCATGTAGATAGAGGATATTGTTTGTTGGAAGAAAAGCTTATAAACCTTGGTGCCCAAATAAGGCGTGAGGAGTGAAGAGCAATATCAAAATGCCATATGGTGGCGGAGATGGAGAGTTGGGTGCAATACTAAGATATTTGAGCCAACGCTTCACAATGGTTACAGCACAGGCAAAGGCAACACTGAATGATATTGGCACAGAAGAGTTGGCACATCTTGAAATGATGGGCACTATTGTTTCTCAGCTTACGCAAGGTCTTACCGACAAGCAGATTATTGATGCTGGGCTTGAGCCATATTATGTTGGCCATGGACTTGGTGTTTATCCAGCATCTGCCGCAGGAGTGCCCTTTACAGCTGCATATATACAGAGCAAGGGCGACCCTATCTGCGATTTGTATGAAGATATGGCAGCAGAGCAGAAAGCATTAGCAACTTATAACTATTTGTTAGATTTAACTTGTGACCCAGATGTTATTGCACCTCTTAAATTCCTTAGAGAGCGTGAAATAGTGCATTTCCAGCGGTTTGGCGAAGCACTTGATATAGTTAGAGACTATCTGAATGAGGAAAGAGTATTTTCTATTACCAAACCAGATTTTATGAGATAGATTTTAGTCTGCGAGGAAATAAACCTTAAAGCAATTTTCTTTTGGGCAATAAATTATTTTTTCAATAACTTGTGTTAATAGATTTGGATTGTTTTTCACAAGCTGATTTAAAGGTGGAAGAATTCGAACTTTTGATGTATCACAACTTGAAGGTGGCAAAACTTTTTCCAATTCTTCTACTCTTTTCATCAATTCTATTTTTGTGGTCTTATATTCTTCAAGGGTATCTACCCCGCTAAGGTATGCGGCTTTAGATTTTTCAAGGCTTTGATTTAGTTTTCTAATACTATTTTTAACAAGGAAGGCTTGAGTGTTTGAGCCTTCCTTGTTTTTTACAGTTATTTCGTAGCCGTCTATACTACTATTACTGTATAGCTGGTCAAGTTGGTCGAAAAAGGCTTTTTCCAGCTTATTAGAGGATACAGAGTGAGAGGTTTTACATATTCCGTGGTTGTAATTTCCACATTGAAGTTGGCAGCCACCATTTTTATAATATTGTCCGCAAACTAGTGAAGCACCGCAGCAACTGCATTTAATAATACCTGAAAACCAAGATGTATTTTGCCGTATCTGTCGAGGTGAGTAAGGTTTGGAGGATATTTTTTTTTGTGCCAAATTAAATGTTTCTTGCGAAACAATAGGGGAAAAGTTTCCCTTTGCAACAATTGTGTTGTTGTTTTGTGTTCGACCTACTTTTCCTGTTGGTGTCCAACGGGAAAAACCTACATATACAGGATTTTGCAGAATATACTTTACACCACGGCTGTCAAAAGAGTTATTTTTATGGGTTTTAATACCCATTAAGTTAAGCTGTTGTGCTATGGAATAATAGCTTTTGCCCTTAATAAATTCAGAAAAAATGTATTCAACTATTTTGCTTTCAACTTCGATAGGAACAAGGGTTTTATTCTGATTAATGTAACCAAAAGGTGCAAAAGCTTGGTATTCTCCGTTTTCTGCTTTTTTTACCATGGTTTTTTTAACCTCTTCTGCAAGGTTAAGGCTGTAGTATTCTGCCATTGCCTCCAGCATACTTTCGTAAATTACACCAAATTTATCATCTTGAGGCACAGGTTCTTTTATACTTATTACACGAATACCACAGTCCCTTTTAAGCAAAGCTTTATATATTACGCTATCTTCACGGCTTCTTGCAAAGCGGTCAAATTTATGGCACAAAATAACGTCAAATGGTCGTGGCTTTTTTTTGGCAAGTGCTATCATTCTCATAAATGCAGGACGGTGTGAGGCGTTTCTTCCAGAAATTCCTTCATCCCTAAAAATGAAGTTTTCGTCTACTGTAAGGTTGTGTTCATTGGCATATTTTAAAAGCTCATCAAGTTGTGCGGCAGGGGAATACTCTGTTTGTTCATCTGTGGAAACACGTATGTAAAGAGCAGCCTTTTCCATTTATAAAACTCCTTTACAGTAATGGTACAAAATTGTGGCATCATAAAATACCACATGGAGGTGAATTTATGAAGCCTGAATGCAAAATTTTCATAGTTAAAGATGGTATTGAAACTGAGGTGCGTGAGTTTAGCCAAGAAGAGTGCATGAGGTTGGATATTTTTGCAATACAAAGGCTATTATACGCTAAGGGCATTGAGGTTATGGAAATTAAACCCATATTTAAAAATATTCTGTAAACAAATGTGGTATAACCTTGTATATACCTTTAAATTGTGGCAAAGTATTAATAAAAGTGGTAAAATACAAGAAGTATTTAAAAAATATAGAATTATTTCGAGGTAAAGTATGAACGATAAAGCACTGCGAACTTTAGAATATAACAAAATAATAGGCAAGCTTACAGACTTTGCAATTTCTCCTATGGGAAAAGAACTTTGTTCTAAGCTTGAACCATCTACAAGTATATCCGAAATTACTCAATGGCAGAAAGAAACCACTGAGGCCGCGGAAATGATTGTACGAAAGGGCAACATTCCCCTTGGCGGCATGCGTGAAATTCGCCCTCAGCTTAAACGCTGTACTGCTGGCGGAGTTTTGGGCATTGAAGAATTAATGAACATTAACGAGTTTTTATACGTTTGTCGTAAGGTTAAAAACTACTCTATAAACCAAAACAAGGCAGAGGTCTACGAAAGTATTGACGATATGTTTGGTATTGTTGAACTTTTGCCACGTCTTGAGGCCGAAATAACACGATGTATTGTTTCAGAGGTGGAAATAAGTGATGATGCTTCTAATGAGCTTAGAGATGTACGCCGTGAAATTAGAACTTCCAACGACAAAATAAGAGAACAGCTGAATTCTATAATTAATTCATCTGCATACAGAAACATGCTACAGGATTATGTTATTACAATAAGAAATGACCGCTATTGTGTGCCAGTTAAAAGCGAATACAGAAATAGCTTTAATGGAATGGTTCACGACCAATCTAACACAGGTTCTACACTTTTTATTGAGCCTATGGCAGTTGTTCAGCTTAATAACAAAATTAAGGAATTACAGGCAAGAGAAAAAGTTGAAATAGAAAAAATACTGGAGAAATTATCGGATAGTGTAAGGGAAAATGCAGACATTATATCCGCAAATTTACAGATAATTACTCAATTAGATTTTATATTTGCTAAGGGGAATATTTCCCTTTCTATGCGTGGAAGCAAACCAATATTCAACACAAAGGGCTACATTAACATAAAAAAAGGCAGACATCCACTTTTAGATGATAAAACCGTTGTACCAACAAACATCTATTTGGGCAAGGAGTTTACAACGCTGCTTATAACAGGCCCCAACACTGGTGGTAAGACGGTTGCCCTTAAAACCCTTGGTTTATTTACCTTAATGGGTCAGTCTGGGTTGCACATACCAGCCTTTGACAACAGTGAGCTTGCGGTGTTTGATGAGGTTTTTGCAGACATTGGTGATGAGCAGAGTATAGAGCAGAGCCTTAGTACATTTTCAGCACACATGAGCAATATTGTTACCATTTTAGAGCATGTTACAAATAATTCCTTGGTACTTTTTGATGAACTTGGTGCAGGCACAGACCCTACAGAGGGTGCGGCACTTGCCATAGCTATTATTAAAAGGCTGATGGAGCGAAAAATAAGAACGGCGGTAACCACCCATTACAGCGAGCTTAAGGTTTTTGCACTTTCTACCGATGGTGTTGAGAATGCCAGTTGTGAATTTGATGTGGAAACTTTGCGTCCTACCTACAAGCTGCTAATAGGTATTCCAGGTAAAAGCAATGCATTTGCAATTTCCAAACGCCTTGGATTAAAAGACGATGTAATTGACCTTGCAAGAGAATTT
>JAQVIB010000106.1 GCA_028695945.1 Lachnospiraceae bacterium | reverse complement strand
ATTCCATACCTCCATAGCACTTCCAAAATGCTCTAACAAAATATAAGTCTTACGCAAATTCATGCCCAAACTTCGAAATAACCACATCATATAATGATTTTCATGCAAAAGAAACACCTTCTTTTTTAGGTAAATACGACCTCTATGATAAATCCTTAATTGTATAAAAGCAAGAACATTTTATAAATTATACAATTTTTATTAGAATTACACAAAAGAACTCAGCCAAAAGACTGAGTTCGAAAGCCAATTAATGTTACCAATCTTCGGCAATAAATATTATCTCATTCCTCTCTTCACTGATAGCAGCAGCACTTAGCTCGCCATGGTTCCAATCGTCTGGATAATAAGGCTTGCTGTCAATGAGGTAAATTGTATAATCTTCTGGAAGATTCTTATAACCGACAGTATCAAACGCACTTAAAAATAGACCATTTTCTTCAGCTTCGCTATCACTAGATTTACCAATCCACTTTGCTTGCTTAGAAAATTCGTCAATATAATCTTTAATAGAATCTGAATCTGTTTCAAATTTCAAGTCAAAATTTTCTCCACCTTGCAAAAAAGCTGGATTATAATTGAATACAATATTTTTTGCATTACTTGGGATTTTATCCGGAAAATATCTTATTAATGTGTTGCTAGGATAGCCTGTAAGCTTCAAAACTCTTTCGTATTTACCTATATCCGTTGTTTGGGTTACTGCTGCATCTAAAGCAATATAACCGAATGTAAATACCGAAGCAAAACCCAAAACAATAATTAAAATGTATGTAATTTTATATGAAGTACCAATTTTCAACTTATCTATTACAGTTAAAAAAGTGATTATTCCAAAGCAAACAAAAGGTAATGCAAATAGTAAACCCTCAAAATAGTATGGCTCAATAAATTTAGCAGTAACTAACCAATACATTACTAAAAACAGTACAAAAGAACCTATTGTCATCCTTGCGGGCAACGGTGCCTTTTTCAAAGCCATAGATAATTTATTTATTTCCACTATAATTCCACCCTTCTATATACTTTACACATAGTAATCCGCTCCATAATTGTGTAATAATTTAACTCAAGACAGTTTTTAATTCAGAACAAATTACCTTTTTTACTCTTAATCTCGAATAATTCTTATTCATAATCTTAACTATCCTATACAAAGCAAAAAAAAGCAACCTGCTGGAAAATACCGCATGCTGCTTTAATTTTCTTAAGCTGGTGGCGGGAATCGAACCCGCAACCCCTTCATTACGAGTGAAGTGCTCTACCATTGAGCCACACCAGCATATACAATTAATTTTAAAACAAAAAGTTCACCATCACAACATATAATTCTAGCAAACTGCTTATATATTATAGCACCGCTTCAATATTTTGGCAATAAAAAACTTAATATAAAAAAGGTGAGCACCGCCCACCCCTTTGTTTTATACATTAATTTTTTTCTGTCTCAAAGTCATCTTCAAAACACTCTTCATCTTCTTCATCGTCCCATTCATCGTACATATCATCATAATCACAACATACACAATGTTTTTTTACAAGCAAAGCAACAAGTCCTGCTGTAATTGCTAAAAGCGTAACAAAAACACCAAGAATAATGTAAAGTGTTTTCCTATTCTCTGCATTTTTTACATCTGCTACCATAGCTTTTAATTCATCAATACTAAAATTTTTCATTAAAGCACCTCCTAAAGATTATTATTGGCTATAACTTTTGAAAAAATTCTTTTTGTTAAAAAATCCATTTCTATTAAGTTCACTATACTCCTGATACGCTTTTTTTAGAATCTGCCTTTCATCGTTAAATTTAAGCAGATGGTAAGCCTCGTGAAACTTATAAAAACCTGCATCGGCAAAAAATTCCTCACTCTGCGGTTTATTATAGAAGGAATCTGTTTCCATTAGGTACCAATGTACCGTTTTGTTAACCATATCCTCATCACCACGGAAATTGTACTGGGTTTTCCCTACATATTTAATTATCTCAGCAACAGAGCCTGTTTCCTCGTTAACCTCCCTTAATGCCGTTTGGCTGTGATTTTCCCCATCCTCAACTGTTCCTTTTGGAAGTACCCAACCCATATATTTGCCATTTTGATTTTTGTAGAGAAGCAGTATTTTCCATTTGTGAATCACTATGCCTCCGCAACTCACTGCTTCTATCACATTCAAGCCCTCCGTATTTCAATTTTAATAGTCCATTGAAATAAGTATAACTCTTTTTTACTGTTTTTTCAAGAACATAAATGGAGAAGCTTTAACCATGGTATTAATTTTATAAATTCCACCAATCCACAATAGCATTTGATATGGAAGAAACATTACCAAATACCAACTTACATCAACAAGAAGAATTAAATTATACACTCCATGTAACATCCATGGAACGAAAAATGCAAGAAAAAGATACTTTATACCTTTTTTATAATAGTGCCAGCAAGCAAAATAATAACCCATTGCAATAGCAAAAAGCCCATGACCAGGCACTGAAAAAATTGCACGCTGCAACGCCGTGCCAACTCCTCCAATAGTTGGGCTTAGAACGTAAATAACGTTTTCTGCAGCAGCAAAACCAAGCGACACAAAAACACTGTATACAATGCCATCAACAGGTTCGTTAAACTCTCTGTTTCTATGCATCAATAATGCTAAAAACAATAGCTTAAACCCCTCTTCGTTGGCGGCAGATGTAATGAATGCAGAAAATAGTACTGGATATTTTTCCCCAATTTTCATACGCATTAAAAGTACATCATTGGCAAGAACAGGTGCCGCCAAATAAGCCCCAAATATTGCCCCAACAAAAAGCAAAATAATAGGTTCCTTTTCATACTTATCCTTTATAAATATGAAAATTAGAAATAACAAAACAGGTGCAAGAGCAAGCTGTATAAGCATATTAACCTCCTAAGAAAAAAAGCAAACTATGTATATAGTCTGCTTAAAAAATAAAATTTTATTGATTTTCTTTTCGATTTATTGCATTATAAAGCATTTTTCTTGCAATTACTCCTGCATTCATACTTCCGTCCCCGTTTTCAAGCACCACAGCAACTGCATATTCTGGTTCCTCAGCTGGTGCAAAACCTACAAACCATAAATGGTCTGCACCATTAGGGTTTTCAGCTGTACCTGTTTTGCCTGCAACTTGAAAATACTCGCTGTTTGCATTAAATCCAGTTCCGCTGTTTATTACCTCCACCATCATTTCTTTAAGCTTTTTCACTTCATTTGATGAAAAAACATTACCAACTGTTCTTGGAAGATTAGTAGAAATTGTTTTGCCACTGTAATTTTCAATATGATCCACAATATATGGTTGCATCATTAGCCCATCATTGGCAATTGCCGCTGTAAGAGATGCCATAAAAAGTGGTGTGGCCGTAGTTTTCCCCTGACCTATGGAAGTCTCAACCAATTCACTTTCTGTTGCATCTGCTTCAATTAGGACCGTTGATTTACTTGTGTTTAAATCGAAAGCAAAGCTTTGGTTAAATCCAAGACTATCTGCAGTCTCACGCAATTTTTCAGCTCCAACTCTTTTGCCCAACTCAGAAAAATAGCAATTACAGCTTTGTGCAAAGGCAGATGTAAGATTTACCTCTCCATGAGATTTATTTTTATAACAATGTATTACCTTATCTTGAAAGTTATCCTCACCAGTGCATGTGTATTTAAAGCTGTTTATATCAGTAATATTACGCATTCCCGCAATTGCTGTAACAATTTTAAATGTAGAACCAGGTGTATAAACACCTTGAGTTGCTCTGTTTAAAATTGGGCTGTCTTCACTTTCTCTAAGAATATCCCAGTTTTCAGCAACTGTTTGTGGGTCATAATTAGGCTTGCTCGTCATGCACAATACTCGTCCAGTTTTAACCTCAATTACAACTACTGCACCATTATTTGTTCGTAGTAGATCAGTGCCTATTTTTTGCAGATAATCGTCTACCGTAAGCACTACACTGTTTCCTTCAACTTCGCTTCCAGTTAAAAACGAATTAATACGCTGAAATGTTTCGTTATCTAGCTTTTGCAGCGTAAAGTTTTGGTTTGCCTCAATTCCTGCTTTACCTGCCCCTGTGTATCCAAGCACATGAGCAGAGTATGTTCCATCCACATATTTTCTTATGTAGGAATCGCCTTTTTTTTCGCTATATGCCATAACTGTTCCATCTATATCCTTAATAGACCCACGCTTAATGGAATTATCCGTTGCATTAATACGTGGATTGTAAGAATTTGTTATCATCGTCTTACTGTCTACCACCACTATTTTAAGCATATAAAATATTACAAGCAAAAACATTAAAATTATTAATATAAAAATCCTTTTTATACTATTCTTGCTACTATTCATTATCTGTGCCCTCCTCTTCATCAAGAGTATGCTGCCAACCACAGAACCACTGCAAAATGCCTATTGTAAGTATGCTCACCACAACAGAACTTCCGCCGTAGCTTATAAAAGGAAGGGTTACACCTGTAAGAGGTATAAGCTTAATTACACCACCAATAATAAGAAAAGTTTGGAATGCCATCATTGCTGTAAAACCTGCTGCTATAAGGCTGTAGTAACGTCTTTTGCTATTAAACGCAATTGAAAAACCTCTTGCAAAAAGTAAAATGAATATACCTACAACACAAATTCCGAATATTGTACCGAATTCCTCGCAAACTGCTGCAAATATAAAATCTTTGCTGACTACTGGTATACTAAGAGGCATTCCCTTTGTAAGTCCGCTGCCCAAAATTCCGCCTGAACCTATAGCAAAAAGTGACTGTACTATTTGGTATCCACCACTGTCAACATCTGCCCAAGGATTTTTCCATGCAGATACACGTACACGCACATGGCTAAAAAGTTTATAGGCAACAACACTCGCCATAGATGCAACACCAATTCCACCAACAAACAACATTTCGTTTGAAGTGGCTGTATACAGCATTGTCATATATGTAAGGAAGAAAATTAAAGCACTTCCTAAATCTTTCTGAAATACCAAAAGAACAACAATTCCCGCTGAAAGTCCACCTGTTATTAATAGTTCTTTAAGGTCAATCTTTTTTCTAAAAACACTTGCAAGATAAAAAACAAAAAGAAACTTAACAATTTCAGATGGCTGAAAGCTGAAAGACCCAATATAAATCCAGTTTGTTGAACCATACTCTTTTCTTCCCAACACAAGGGTAGAGAGAATAAGTGCAAAACTTAAACCTATATACATAATTTCAAATGCCTCGAACCTTGGAATTAGTTTTAGTACAACAGGTATCCACATAGCCAGAAAAAAGCCAAGCATAATCCATATTAGCTGTTTAAACGCAAGTGCTGGGTTAAGACGCTGCAACATAATGATTCCAACATCCAGTAAAAAAAAGACGCAGTTCCATACCAACGGACAGCTATCCTTGTAAATTAGGTTCGCCAAATAATTTACAACCATAATAAAAGCCAACGCAAGCGTGCCTATAATAAGTATGTCTTTATTATAGGCAAAGGTTTCTCGGTTATAAGAAAGTATTAAAAATGCAGTTATGTGCATAAACACAATAAGTGTACGTCCTGTAAAAACAGCATGAGTATGGCTTTGTTTGGTTAATCCTGCATAATCCAAAGCCAGTGCAATGCCATTGTACAAAAATAAAACAATATAAAGCACAAATAAATAACTGCTGAATTTAATAAATAAATCAAACATTTTATCACTTCTATTCTATTCCTCTGAAATAGTGACCTTTCGTACTGCCCTTTTCAGCCATTTCGTTAATAAGTTTCATTGCTCTCATACTTGGGTTAACCCAGTCTTTAAGGCAATCTCTATATGCCTTAATAATTCTGTCTGTTTCACTTGCAGTTTCCTTTGTAAACATTAATCGCATACTGCCAGTTGGAGATGCAAGTATTTCATCAAAGAACTTAAGGGTAAATAATGGTTTCCCATTTAAAACCGTACAGACGCACTGCTTGCAATCCGTAAAAAGCGGAAATATTTCACCCTTTCTATCTTTAAGATAGTAGTTTCCACTGCTGTTTTTAAGATCGCAGAACATTCCCTCTTTTTTATTGCCCGCGAAAGCACCAACTGGACATTGATGAGTTGTCATTAACGGAAGATAACCGTATGCCAACATCTCACAACTTTTATTTGCCATTGAATTTATTTCGGACAAATTAAGCTCTGGTGAAATACACATTTCTTCTGCTCCAGCTTCTTTCCAGAAAGCCACATCAGCAGAGTTAAATATATTTAAGCCAAAATCAACATTTACAAACTTGCCTGATACTTTAAATTCTGCAAGCTGACCTAGCGAACGTGCTAAAAAACCGTCTATATCACTTGTTTTAAGCTTTTCAAGGAAATTACCATATATTTTCCCACTATACTTCCTATAAACACGTGGAACTGCCGCAAACAACTTAATTCCAACCTCATGGCATTCTTTTATGCATTCTTGGTAATTTTCTTCAAAATCATCGCTAAGTTCAAAATAAAGTATGTTTATTCCATCGTTGGCAATTGCTGCCTTAAACTGCAAAATGTCATTTACAAGCACATTTAACTTCTTATCATATACAAATTGCTCATCATTTTCTAATGCCTTTATGGTAATCTCTGCATTCTTGTGTTTTGCAGATACTTTAATAACTTCTTCAAGAGCAGAAACACTATCTCTTCTTAACTGATTAAGCTGGCTCATTCCCATGTATATATTGTCGTCACCAACAATTTCAAGGCTTGTTATTTCAAAGGCTGTTCCACCTGTTTTCATAAGCTGTGTTTTAATTTTTTCTTTTGTTAAAGGCTGATTTTGTGCCTGCTGAACATCATCACCTGCCACAGATGCTTTATTACCCTCGTTGTCCCAAAGAGTAAGTTCCATAGGTTTTCCAATAACCATTGTAAACTTTCCAAAAATTTCTTTGGTTCGTTCATCTTTTTGGTAGCTTTTTTTAAGCTCATCATAAAGTGACTTATCATGGGTTTTGTATACGGCATCATTCTTGTTTACATCACCCTTAACCATAACACTTATAACTTCACCAGGACGTGACGCTTTGTTTATATTAGTGCCTGTATGAGGTTCTCTCTGCGTCCAAACCTCAATACCATCACCTGGCATAAGTGGTTCTCTTGTGCGTATAGAGGCACGTCCATATTTTTTATCATAAGAATCAATAAAACCAACTTTAACACCCCAGCTTTTTGGTCTTTCAATACTCATCATTTCAC
>JAQVIB010000105.1 GCA_028695945.1 Lachnospiraceae bacterium | reverse complement strand
ATTTTAGAAGTGAAGCTTTTATTTTCCTTCGAAAAGGAAACGATATGGGTGAACGTGCCCTATCCCTTTGCCATGAAGCAGGTTTTAATCCTCGTGTAATTATGTACCTAGACCAGTTAATGACAAGCTATAACGTTGCCTGCATGGGCATGGGAATAGCTTTCGTTACCGACAAAGTTATAATATATGGTTATCCACGTACAGAGGTTGTATTTTATAAAATTAAAAGCCCTCTTTCCAAGCGTAACATTGTGTTTGCACACAAAAAAAATCGCTATGTTAGTCAGGCAATGTCTGAATTTATATCATTTTCAAAAGATGTAATATACAAATTCAACTCCGAGAAGTAAGCAATTAAATATTGTCTTACTTCTTTTTTTTGTTTATCCAAACAATTCCAACTATCATTAAAACAATAAGGCTAATTGTAATTTTGTTATTTCCGAAAAATGAGGAAATTTCCTTCCAATGCTCACCCATGTAATAACCAAGGGAAATAAGAAAAGTGTTCCACAACAGTGCCCCTGCCGCAGAATATCCTAAAAAAGTAAAAAAGTTCATTTTTGCCATTCCCGCTGGAAAAGATATGTAAGTACGTACAATTGGCATAAGTCTGCCAAAAAAAACCGAATGTTTCCCTTGATTAACAAAATATTTTTCTGCATTTTCAATACCCTGTTTCACAGAACAAAAGCGTTTAGCAAATAACCTATCCATAATTCCACGACCAAATCTGCCTGCTCCGTAGCAGAAACTGCACCCAATAATACCACCAATGGTGCTAAACAAAACTGCTAAAGGCAGGCTCAACCTGCCCAAGTATACTGAATAACCGATAAATGGCAGTAAAATTTCACTAGATACAGGAAAACACGCATATTCAAGTGCAGCCGCACCAAAAATTCCTAAGTACCCTAAACTGTTAATTATTCCAGATAAATATAAAATAAAATCAGCCATCAGCACACCTCCAATACAATAAGGTATGCAAAACGACTGATTTTATTTACATTAAATATTTTCTGTCCAAGCTTCGGTATTGTATAACCTCCGCCAAATGCCTTGCAGTTATATTTTCACTTTGGTCAAGGTCAGCAACTGTACGTGCCATTTTTAATATTTTATGGTACCCGCGGGCACTTAAATTAAGCCTGTCAAACGCCGCCTTTAAAAGTAACTGCTCCTTTTCCCCTAATGCACAATATTTTTCAATTAGTGGTGCTGTAAGCTGACTGTTAAACTGAATATTATCTTTTTTATACCTTTCAAGTTGCAACTTATGTGCACGAACGACTCTGCTTTTTATATCAGCCGATGATTCCTGTTTTTCGTTACTGTTTAAATCATCATACTTTATGGCACTAGCTTCAACCTGAATGTCTATTCTATCTAACAATGGACCACTTATTTTACTTGTATATTTTATTATTTCGTTTTGAGTGCAATGGCATTTATCTCCATCACCAAGATATCCACACGGGCATGGATTCATTGCCGCCAAAAGCATAAAATCCGAAGGGTATGTAACCGTTCCGTTCACCCTGGATATTGTAACGTTTCCATCCTCAAGTGGCTGACGCATAATTTCAAGAGCATTTCTTGCAAATTCAGGAAGTTCATCTAAAAACAGCACCCCTTTGTTTGCAAGTGAAATTTCACCAGGCTTTGGTACACGTCCACCACCTGTAAGGGCTGAGGCAGAAATTGTATGGTGCGGCGACCTAAATGGACGTTTATTTATCAAAGCACTTTTATTAGATAACAACCCAGAAACGCTGTAAATTTTAGTTATCTCAACACATTCTTCAAAAGTTAAATCTGGCATAATAGATGGCATTCGTTTTGCAAGCATTGTTTTACCAGAGCCAGGAGGGCCAACCATAAGTATATTGTGATACCCAGCGGCGGCAATTTCCATGGCACGCTTCACACTTTCCTGTCCTTTAACATCTGCAAAATCTAATATTTCCTTGTCTCCACTACTGCAAAACATTTGCTCAATATCAACACAATACGGTTCAAGTTTTTTTTGCCCATTAAAATGGTCGCAAAGCTGTTTTAAATTTTCCACTGGAAAAATCTCTGCACCCTGCACCAAAGCCGCCTCGTCAGCATTGTCTTTCGGCACAATGAAACGTGTAATTCCACTTTTAAAGGCACTGTAGACCATAGGCAAAACACCATTTACACCATTTATGGAGCCATCTAAGGATAACTCGCCTGTAATCATGGTGTTCGCTACACTTTCGGCAGAAATGATTCCACAGCAAGTCAAAATTCCAACTGCAATAGGCAAGTCAAAGCAAGGACCTTCTTTTTTCATATCCGCAGGGGCAAGGTTAACCGTTATTCTTTTTACAGGAAACTGAAAACCACTGTTTTTTATGGCAGTGCGTACCCTTTCTTTAGATTCCTTCACTGCGGAGTCTGGTAGTCCAACCAAGTCTATTGCAGGCAGACCGTTACTTACGTCTACCTCTACTGCAACTAAAAATCCATCGACACCAATTATTCCACAGCTTGTTATTTTAGAAAGCATATCTAAACTCCTTCTTCTGTATATTACTCTTTTCACTTGCTAAAATTTTACCATCTTTCTTCACAAAGTTCAAAGCTTTTTGTTTAGTTCTGTACCTTTGTAGTAATATTGTAAAATTTCTGCATATTTGAATCCACTGTCTGCCATACCTTTTACACCATTTTGGCTCATACCTACACCATGACCATTTCCACCACCTGTAAACACTATTTCACTAATAAACCCATTTGCATCATTTGTTATATCCATTGTAAAAAAGGCACTTGGCATAATAGCATAGTTTACCATCTGTTTTCCGTCCTTTAGTACGGTGTTAACAGCCGAACCGTTATAACTTACAGGCCGAAGGATTGTTCTTATAACATATTCCGTTTTAAGAAGAACAGTTGCACTTTCTCCTACAATTTTAAGCTCCATTATGTTTCCGCCCTCACCACGTTTTACCACAGAAATACTTTTAATTTTTCCTATATTGTTTACACTTCTGCTTTTATAGCTTCCATCCGTTTGCATTGTTTTTACCAACAACGGGTATTTTTTCCATGCAAATTCAATGTTTTTATTTATGGCTGCGGATATTTCTTGGCCCGTCATTTTAACGTTCCACCTGTACCAATTAATCCAACTATCATAAGATGAATTGTCTGGATTTTTTAAAAATTCCTTTATATTTTCCTCGTTGTTAAGAGGTTTTCCAAAATTACAGTGTGCCTTCAAATATTCCTTTGTTTCTGCTGGAAATACCTTGCCATTATCCGAAGCCCAAACATCTCCACTTGATGCAAAAGTTCCGCAAGAAGTTGAAAAAAAGTTTGCGCTAATAACTTCGCCATTATAGGTAAGGCAAATGCCTTCGGTTTCTTTAGCTGCTTTCTTTGAAGTTTCATTTGCCACTACATTGTTATATACCTGGCACAAAACAGAATCGTCAACGTTTGCACCATAGCTATGGTATTTATTAGCAAAATACTGATTATATGCATAACTTCGTGCTGAAACTGCCTGCACCTTCGCCGCCTCAATTCCGTATGATGTAGGCATTTCACTTGGAATAACCGCTTCTACATAGGGTTCTATATCAACCTCGTTTACAATTACAAAACCATCTTCACGTTTTTCAATCTCAATTGTTCCACTATATTTGGGTATTTTATCGGCCCAGTTTCTTTCAATAGAAGTTATGGAAATAGTATCTCCGCTGTTTTTAGGGGATACATAAATTCGTGTTGATTCTCCAAAATATTCATTGCTATTATTTGCAGTTATATTAAGTTCTGTGGTTTCAACTGTTCCTTTTGAACATACAACTTTCATGCCATTTAAGTCACTTAAACTTACGGAAGAATGAACGTACCCTTGAAAATTTGTTGTACCTATAACAGTCCGTATTTGTGTGGGTTCAGAGGTTTTAGTAATAACTGCACCACAAATAACATCACCTTTACGGTAAAATTCTGCTATGTCACTTCCGCAAGTGAGGGATGAAATTCCTTTGCAAACAACTTGATTTTTATTGGTCACATCATATATTTTAAACTTATCATCTACAGTTATATCCCCAATTCCTTCAAGAAATATCTTTTTACTGTCTGCCAGCTTAATTACATTTCTAATACTATTTTCAGTAACTTCAGATTTTAAAATTTCTCCATTTTTAACTGATATTGTTGCAATTGGCATAGATATATCACTATTATATTTCAAAGTACGGTTTCCACTTTCATATACAACCTCACACTGACCATCGCCGCTCTTGCTTATATAGGCATTTTCAAAACAAGCATCATTGCTTACTAAATCTAAAATTCCTACAATTTCATCTCCTTTCGTCAATACTTTTATAGTCTTATCTACGTATGCATCTAAAGCATAACCATGATATTTGAATACGCCTTCACTAGTTGAAGCTGTCCAAGATGGCATATTTCCATTCTCAGTAGTTGCAAATATACCTATTGTTTTTTCAGTTAACTCAAGTTCTTCCATCTTACTGGCAATAGCTTTTACAAAAAGTTGACACCATAGCCTATAGGATACAGCCTTTTCTTTATCTTTCTCATTTACTTCAAGTTTTTCAGTTGAAATTTTATTAATAAGTATCTGTGCTTGGTATAAATTTAATGGCTCATTCGGCATAAATCCTTCATCAGTGCCATTCATATAACCCATATAGCACACTCTGTTCACATATGGATAGTACCAATCCGTTTCTGACACATCACTAAAATTTATTTCTTTATCCATAGATGCTATTTCATCGCAGTCACTCATGGCAAGAGCAATCATTTTTGCGGCAACACTGCGTAAAACAGGTATATTTTCACCTAACTTATCTTGTGTTTCTTCCTGCTTACTTTCTGTAATTACACTTCCTTTTTCATTTGACTTATGGATTTTTGCTGTACACCCACTAATAAATAAGCATATAATCATTAGCATAGTTATTATTTTTTTCACTTCTGCCCCTCCCCTATAGGTTTGTACTATATCTATTTTATTTCCAATTTAATTTTATATAACAAAAAAGAGGAGAAAAAAATGCCCAAATAAATTAACATTAACAAGATGGTGTTTATATCTCAATTTGGAATGTAATAAACTTTGTATTTCTTTTAGAGCATAATCTCTTTTAGTTTTGATACGGTTAGTGAACCATTATCAATTTACATCAGAGTTTTTCCTTGATAAATTTTTTTAATTCTCACCTGAAAAGCTGGTACATAATCGTATTAATGCCATGAAAAAACCAACCAATATTTTATATAAAATATTGGTTGGTTAAATACAACATATTATCGCCTAACATAATTACAGACGCCTTTTGTTTTATAAATTGTAACCCAGAATGCCGTTCCTGCCTTTTGACACCTAGCCTACGCTAGGTGGGTATCCGCAACCACCGATTCTGCCTTCCCCTGCCCAAAGGGAATTATCTTGGGGCCTGACATATCAGCAGTGTGTGGGATTCCCTTATAAGAAATGTAGGTTCAAAATAGACAGGGTGTCGAACACCCCAGGTATATATTAATTTTTTTTAAAGTTTGATGAAAAAAGTACAAGTATGGCACCAATAACAACAAATATGTCTGCCACATTAAATATAGGCGAATACTTATACTTTAAATATATAAAATCTGTAACGCAATTATTCCTTAAGCGGTCAATTAAATTACCTGCTGCACCGCCAATAATAAAAGTAAATCCAATTTTTATTATTTTCATACCTTTAATAGGTAGTATACACAAAAATGCTAAAAAACTCAATATGGTAAAAATACCAGTAATAAAAGTAACATGTTTGGGGTATGCACTAAAACTGCTGTAGGAAACCCCTGTGTTTTTTTTATGCCAAAAAAGAATATTTGAATTTACTGTTTCACGCTTTTCTTCAATCTCAAGACTATCGCAGATAATCTTTTTTGTAAATTGGTCTATTGCTATTATTATAAAAATAATCAATAAATATACCATTATTAAATCATCCTCAAACACTTTTTTGTTTTTGTTAAAGCCATTATAGCATATAAATGCGAAAATTTAAACACTTATTGTAAAATTAATTTGCTTGTATAAACTTACCAAAAGTATTATAATTTACGTTGAATAAATAAATTTTTATATGGAAAATGAAAGGTGGTACTTTTATGGCTTTAGTTACAACAAAGAAGATGTTCGAAAAAGCTTTTGAAGGAAAGTATTCTATCGGGGCTTTTAACATCAATAATATGGAAATTGTACAGGCGGTTGTTAATGCTTGCAAAAAGCAAAATTCCGCTGTAATACTTCAGGTTTCAAAAAGTGCTTTAAAGTATATGCATCCACACTATTTAAAGGCTATTGTTGACGCTGCAGTTGCAGAAACAGGTCTTGACATTGCTCTTCACTTAGACCATGGTGCTGATTTTGAAATTTGTAAGGAATGTATTGATGTAGGGTTCACTTCTGTAATGTTTGATGGTTCACATTTTGATTATGAAGAAAACATTGTAAAGACTAAAGAAATTGTAGATTACGCACATGCCAAAGGTGTTGTTGTTGAGGCTGAACTTGGCAAGCTTGCTGGTGTTGAAGATGAAGTTAAGGTTGCCGCTGAAGGTGCAACTTACACAGACCCTGACCAAGCTTTAGACTTTGTTACCCGCACTGGTGTAGATTCCCTTGCAATTGCAATTGGTACAAGCCATGGTGCGTATAAATTTAAAGGTGAAGCAAAGCTTGACTTTGACAGACTTAAAACTATCACTGAAAAATTGGAAGCTGCTGGTTTCCATAACTACCCTATCGTTCTCCACGGAGCATCTTCTGTTGACCAAAACACAGTTGCAACCTGTAACCAATTTGGCGGACAGATTAAAGGAGCAAGCGGTATTCCAGTTGAAATGCTTCGAAAAGCAAGTGAGATGGCTGTTTGCAAAATTAATATGGATACAGACATTCGTCTTGCAATGACTGCGGCTGTTAGAAAGGCTTTAGTTGAAAAACCTGAAGCTTTTGACCCAAGAGGTTATCTTGGAGATGCAAGAAATGATATTGAAGCAATGGTAGAAAAGAAAATTATAGATGTTCTTGGTTCAACAAATTCAATGAACTAAACTCTAAAAGAAAGAGTAAGCTGACCCATATAAGTTAGACAATGATATGTACCCAGAATCATGGACACATAAAGTCTAACTTAGGCACAACACATGGATGCTTCCCTGTGTTTTACAGGAGGCATCCATTTTGTTTTTGCTTGGATCCTTTCGGTATTGTAGTATCTTATATATTCTTTAATAGCTTTTTCGAATTCTTTAAATGATTTATATTCTTTTTCGTGTCCATAATA
>JAQVIB010000104.1 GCA_028695945.1 Lachnospiraceae bacterium | reverse complement strand
AAGACGCCCATTATAAATCACCAATAAAGCATTTTTCAACACTATTTTTTTTCCTGCTGAAACCTCTGCAAAATCTGCTTTAAAGGCTGTAAGGACTCCACCATCTGTACCTATAGACGAAAATGGGATCAACTGTAACCTTGTCTTAACATGCTCATCTGTAATTCCCTCCAAAATTTGCTGTGGTGATAGTTTCTGATAATACAGCAATTGTGTTTCTGTGTTAAAAAACTGTTTTATCGCTCCAAACTCAGCAATTATTATTTTGTTACCACCTTGGTCCTCTATAAGAAAATTTCCTGTATCCATTAGTGCCACAATCTCAGCTTTTTTCCCATTAAAGCAAATGCTAATTCGACAATATCCATTTCTATTAGTAAAAGTACTTATGAATATTCCGCCTGCCCATTTAATAAATACATATATAGCAACGGTTAATACCAACAACAACTTAATTGAAAAATTGCCAATTGCAAGTGGAATAACACCGTTAGCCTTAGTAAAATAAAAGATTGCAATAAATATTCCACCAACAAAAACCGATGCAAGTAATGAAAAAACTTTCAGCTTTATGTATGCTTTAAGTGTTGAAGGTCTAAATGTAAGCCAAACGGATATTCCTAAAATTAAACTTCCTAAAACGTAATTAACCCAACTTCCAAGATAAGGCAGAAAAAGCAACAAGCAGTATAGAAAAGCTCCAACGGTACCGCCAGCAACTATTCTTTTAAATGAAACCTTACGTCTATCTAAAATTGAAATAATCCATAGAATCATTGTATCCATAATAAAATTAACTAAAAAAATTACATCTATGTAAATCCTCATTTAATCACCTGCCTTTAATACATTATAGAAAAACAAAGCCACAAAATTTGTAATTTATACTGAAAATTAATGGAAATTTTATATCATTATTTCTGCTTTTTCGCACAAAAAAACAGCGGAATAAGATCCGCTGTTAAATTTAATGTATGTAATTATAAAAATTAGAAGTTCCTTCTATTCTTTATAAAAGTTGGAATTTGAATTTCGTCTCCATCTCCAAAATCAGTTGCCCTGAAAGAGTCTAATTCCTTACGCTTTAACTCCTGCTGTTTTTGAGCATCGTCAGCTGCAGCCTGCTCTGATTCTTCAACTGGTTTTTGAACAGGTCTTGCATCACCGATATTAAAAATACCTCTCATATTTGTAGGTGGAAGCCCCTTAACATCTCCATCAAAGCCTGTTGCAATAACTGTAACAACAACTTCATCCTTAAGATCATCATTAATGGTTGTACCAAAAATAATTTCTGCTTCTGGGTCAATGCTTTCTCTAATGAGATTAGCTGCTTCATCCGCCTCAAGAAGACCTAAGTTAGAATCACCACTGAAGTTAATAAGTACGCTTCTCGCTCCATCAATTTTTGTTTCAAGAAGTGGGCTCTGAATAGCTGCTTTAGCTGCCTCTTCTGCCTTATTGTCACCTTTTCCATGACCAATACCCATATGAGCAATGCCTTTGTTTTCCATTACAGTTTTAACATCCGCAAAGTCAAGGTTAATTACACCAGGTTTAGATATAAGGTCTGAAATACCTTGTACACCCTGTCTTAAAATATCATCCGCCTTGCGAAACGCCTCGATTATAGGTGTTTTTTTATCAACAATGCTTAAAATACGCTGGTTGGGAATAATTACAAGTGTATCCACATTTTTTCTAAGCTCAGACACGCCTCTTTCAGCATTTGTCATTCTTTTTTTACCTTCAAAACTAAAAGGTTTTGTTACAACACCAACAGTTAAAATTCCAAGCTGTTTGGATATTTCAGCAATTTTAGGTGCGGCTCCAGTACCTGTTCCGCCTCCCATTCCTGCTGTAATAAAGACCATGTCTGCACCTGTTAAAGACCTAGCAATCTCTTCCTTTGTTTCCTCAACTGATTTTTCACCAATTTCCGGGTTACCGCCTGCACCTAATCCTCTTGTAAGCTTCTCACCAATCTGTATCTTCGTTGAAGCTTTAGATTTTGATAAATCCTGTACATCTGTATTGACTGCGACGAATTCAACGCCGTCCATATTATCTTCAATCATTCTGTCAACAGCGTTATTTCCTCCGCCACCAACACCTACTACCTTAATAACTGCTACATTGCCTTGACTAACAAACTCAAGCACTGAGCTTCCCCTCCCAACTAAATCATTAAATAGATTGTCCTATATTATACAATAAAACAAATGTAATTGCTATAGCAAACTAAAATATGTTAATTTTTTTTACAACATTTTTAGCACTTTATAAAATTAAATTAATCTACTACATTAACATATTATCTTCTTTCTTTCCTTTGTTCAACCAAAACCTTCTAATATCAGCAAAATTTTGAAAAAGCCTTGACCCAAAAACTACAACCGCCGCTACAGAAAGTTGTATGTTAAGGTGTTGACCAAGAAAAATCAACAACATTGCTAATATGGCATTTCCAAAAAAACCAGAAACAAATACTGAAAGTGTGAACTGCTTAAATAGATTGCTTCGAACCCCTCCTAATACAGAATCTGCACAAGCAAGTATTCCTATTGCAACATATGTTGAATAGCTTGCTGGAAAAACAAAAGGGCACAAAATTCCTATTACTATACCAGTCAACAAACCAACCATAGGTATTAACATTACAATCCCTCCGCTTTAGAAGGCTTAGCTTCCTTAAATTCAAACTGCTGTTCAAAAGCCGGTATCTCCACCAATTCCATTTTTTTAATAATTATCTCTATTCCCCATGGTTTAAGTGCATCAACTACACCACCTGGAAACATAAGAGAGGCCTCTAAAATATCAGGATCACCGATGGCTGTAATTACAAACGGTGCTGCAATTTTAACATCATTTATATTAACAACTGAACCTGCACATCGAACCGCTGATGTAGAAATAATTCTCTGTCCATTTATGCATACTGCCTCAGCACCAGCAACATTTAATTCATTTAGAATTGAAAGTATATCTTCAGCATGTACCAAAAATGCATCTGTGCTAATACCTTCGTTTTGCTGCCCTGCCTTTGGACTGTCATTAATTGCTACAGAAATTCCTCTGCCCGAAACAGCTGTAAGACCCGCAAGCATTTTAAGGTTACTGCTTTCATCTAAAATTGTCTTAACCTCTTTGCTTTCTTCTGCCATATAACTTTCATATTCTGCAATTTTTTTGTCTTTTTCCTTAATTCTTTCTAAAAGACTTTCATTTTCTGAAGTGGCACTGTTAAGCTTAATAGAAAGCTCACTTACACGCTGAATATCATACGCTGTTGCCTGTTTTTTTACAGTTTTAAACTGAATTCCAATTATAGTGCCAAGAAATATACATAATATAGTAACAGAAACAATACCATGGTCAATTTTCTTCACCGTTGCATCATCCTTCGTAAAAAATTTGTAACTGATTTCAATTATTCCATTGGTAATTATAAATGTTATCTGTGGAATTATAAAATGCAATTACGTTAGATATTTAAAGACTATAGGCTTAGATAAATCGCTTAAATCCAGACTTCCCCTATCCTTTTCAGGAATCTGTTTCACAACTGCAGCCATAGTTCGTATTTTCTCATCACAATTAGTTATGTTGCCTAAATTAATTTCTATTTTGTTTACATATGCCGTAATTTTTTCTGTGTTACTCACATCAAGTTTTACAACTGTGTCAAGCATTTCATACTTCGTCATCACCTGTGCAATAACAACAACCTCATCAAAAGCATCTTTATTTTCCGCTTCTATTTTCTCTCCAAGTTGAAAACTGCTGAACTTAAGACCCGTAACCACTGGTAAAGGATCCGTAAAAGAACCTTTAATTTCTAATACTCTTCCGTATTCATCTATGTATAAGTAAGAGTCCATGTATGGTACATATCCTCTTACCTTTCTTTCATTAATCTCAATATTTATTGTGTTAGGAAAACTTTTTTTAATTTGCACACTTTCCACGTAAGTATTCGCAGTAAGAATTTTTTTAGCCTTTTGGCTACTGTAGGCAAATAAATTTCCTCCTGCAGCAACACCTATCATACTGCAAATTTCTTCTTTTGAGTACTTTTTCATTTCCGTAATGTTAATCTGTTTTATGTTAAATATGGGCGAAAGAAGTACCGCAAAAACCGCAAGAACTATTACTATTAAAAACAAAAGTTTTTTAGCTGGAGACTTCTTGTATTTTCCCCCACTTGATTCCTTTGCACTATATTCATTTTCTAATTTATCGGCTTTTTTCTTGAATGCCATCAATTTTCACCATCACAAAATTTTATTTCTGCACCAAGACCATGCAAATTTTTTTCAATATTATCGTATCCTCGCTTAACAAAATTGGCATTGTTTACAATTGTTGTACCTTTTGCATTTAACCCGGCAAGAATTAATGCCGCTCCTGCACGTAAATCTGTTGCATTAACTTCTGCCCCTTTAAGCTGTTTAACCCCATCAATAATAGCAACTCTTGTCTGTGCCGAAACCTTTGCACCCATCTTATTCAATTCATCTGCATGGCTGAAACGGTTTTCAAACATCTGCTCAATTATAATACTTGTTCCCGAAGATGTTGTCAACAGGCTCATAAGTATAGGCTGCATATCTGTTGCAAAGTTTGGGTATACACCAGTTCTTATAAGATTTAATGGTTTTATTTTTTTTGGTGCTTTAAGATAAATACTATCTTTTTTCACCTTTATTTCGCACCCACACTCCGACATAATTTCTAAGGTTTTACACATATAAATCCAACTAACATTTTTTAAAAAAATTTCTCCTTTTGTTATTGCCGCTGCGGTTAAATATGTTCCAGCCTCAATTCTATCTGATATAATGTCAACTTCTGCATCCTTATATTTGCCACAACCGCTTATAAAAATTGTTGGTGTACCTGCACCTTCCACCGTTACGCCAATGGATTTCATATATTCCTGTAAAGCCCAAATTTCAGGTTCTTTTGCTGCATTATGGATTGTAGTCTGCCCTTTTGCAAAAACGGCTGCAAGCATAGTGTTCTCTGTTGCACCAACACTGGCAAATGGCAAATATATATCTGTACCCAAAAGATTTTCTGCTGTACATTCAATAGTAGTATCAGTTTCAACTATATTTGCACCAAGTGCTTTAAGTGCATCTAAATGTATATCAACAGGACGTTTACCAATAGCACAGCCTCCAGGCTTGTTTATGGAAACACTTCCAAACTTGCCAAGCAGTACACCCAAAAATAAAATAGACGAACGCATTTTTTCCGCCATATCTTTTGGCACAGAGGCATTGTTTATACCACAAGAATTGATTGTAAGTATTTTACCCTCACGCTTAACACTGCACCCCAGTGCCTTTAATATTTCACAGGTAAAGGAAACATCTGTAATGTCGGGGCAATTAGTTAAAACACTTTCTTTGCCATTAATTAGGGACGCACTGAGTATGGGCAAAACTGCGTTTTTGCTGCCGTTAACCATGACTTCGCCCTTAAGCCTTTTACCGCCTTTAATAATGTACCTGCCCATGAAAAACCACCTTAGTCACGGAATTATACATTATATTATTCTTTTATTGGAACTAAGTGCTTGTTGCATTAATATATTCTTCCATAAAGGCTTTTTCTTTTTTTGAAAGCTCCAGTTTTTCATAGAGGTCTGGTCGTTTATTATAGGTACGGATAAGGCTTTGCTGCCTACGCCATTTGTCAACATTACCATGATGTCCGCTTAGAAGCACTGCTGGAACTTCTTTTCCCATAAATATCGGCGGACGTGTATATTGAGGATATTCAAGTGTGTTATCAGTAAAACTTTCGTCTTTAAAGCTATCCTCTTTACCTAAAACACCAGGCTTAAGCCTTGCAACCGCATCTATCACAGCCATCGCCGCAAGTTCTCCGCCTGTTAGCACGAAGTCTCCAATAGATATTTCATCAGTTACAATTTCTTCAATAATCCTCTCGTCCACACCTTCATAATGTCCGCAAAGTATTATCAAACTTTCCTCTTTGGCAAATTCTTCAGCAATTTTTTGGTTAAATGGTCTGCCTTGTGGCGTCATATATACTACTCTTGTTTTTGAAGGCACATCTAGACTTTTGAAGGCATCATAAATAGGCTGTGGCTGCATAACCATTCCACATCCACCACCATAAGGATAGTCGTCTACATGCTTTTGCTTGCTAGTAGAAAAATCTCGTATATTAATGGCTTTAAGCCTTATAATTCCCTCTTTTAACGACCTACCTATAACACTATGAGAAAGCCCGTTTTCAATCATTTCAGGGAAAAGGGTTAATACATAAAAATCCATTATCTCAGTCCCTCTAACAAGTTTACAATCATTTTCTTCTCTGACACACTAACACTAAGAATAACATCTTTTATTGCTGGCAAAAGAAGTTCCTTCTCTTCAGCCTTTTTAACAACATATACATCATTTGCGCCCGTTGAAAGTATATCTGTAATTGTACCCAAAAATTCGTTATCAGTGGTGTAAACCTCCATGTCATACAAATCTCTTGTATAATATTCATTCTCACCCAATGGAAGTGCCTTTTCCTCTGGAATGAGTATTGTTGCATTTTTATATCTCTCTGCAACATTAATGTCATCTATCTCCTTAACTGTCAAAAGCACCATATTCTTTTGATAGCTTACTTTCAATATTTTAAATGTCTCTCTGTTACCGTTTAAATCTATAATAACTTCCTTTAGTACCTCAAACCTAGATGGGTCCTGTGTAGTAGGGAATACCCTTAATGTACCTTTGATTCCATGTGTTCCTGCAATTTTTCCAATTTCAAAATATCCCATAAATTCTCCTTGTACAACAAAAAGGCTGTCCTCTGTGGCTATTTGCCTTGGAGAAATCAGCCTTAAACTGTCTGAATCTTTATTATTGCACAATCTCCACAACAATGTGCTTGTCTTCATGTATAGCAGCTGCTTTAACAACAGTACGAATTGCTTTTGCAATTCTTCCCTGCTTACCGATTACTTTACCCATGTCGTCTGCGGCAACCTTTAGTTCAAGAACTAAAGACCTTTCACCCTGTACCTCAGTCACTGTAACCTGGTCGGGATGATCTACAAGATTTTTTGCAATAACTTCTAATAATTCTTTCATAGTAAACCTCCTGAAAGAAAAAATTACTCAGTGATAACGCCAGCCTTCTTTAATAAAGCCTTAGCTGTTTCAGATGGCTGAGCACCTGTACCAAGCCATTTCTTAGCTGCATCAGCGTCTACTTTTAACTCAACTGGTTCCTTAAGTGGGTTATAGTAACCGATTTCAGCGATTGACTTACCATTTCTTGGTGTTCTTGAATCTGCAACTACTATTCTATAAAATGGTGCCTTGTTAGCGCCTAATCTTTTTAATCTAATTCTTACT
>JAQVIB010000103.1 GCA_028695945.1 Lachnospiraceae bacterium | reverse complement strand
CTTTTAATATTAAATTCATATCAAATTCGTTGCCCGCACCTTCAATAAGTTCAATTTCATTTCGTAAAATTTCAAGGTTGGTTGGAGAAATAACATCATTAAGTTCGTCACCAAAAACACCTTTTTCTCCTAAATCAATAATGTAATCAGTGCGGTAAATATGCACCTGATTTTTAAGACGGTCATAAATTCCTTCAAATGTAATACCACTTCCTATTGGCCAAGTAACACTTACTGAAGGAAGACCCAATGCCTCTTCTAAATCCTCTAAAACTTCAAGAGGGTCTTTAGCTTGTCTATCCAGCTTATTTATAAAAGTAAAAATTGGTATTCCACGCATACTGCAAACCTTAAAAAGCTTTTTAGTTTGTGCTTCAACACCTTTTGCTGCGTCAATAACCATAACTGCACTGTCTACCGACGTAAGTATACGGTAAGTATCTTCACCGAAGTCGTTGTGACCAGGTGTATCCATAATGGATACAATTTTGTCACGGTATTCAAATTGCATTACTGATGAGGTTACAGAAATACCACGTTGTTTTTCTATTTCCATCCAGTCTGAAGTGGCAAATTTTGAATTACGCCTTGCTTTAACAGTGCCTGCCTCACGTATTGCACCGCCGTGAAGAAGAAGTTTTTCTGTAAGAGTTGTTTTACCCGCATCAGGGTGTGAAATAATACCGAAAATTCGTCTTTTGTTAATTGCCTCAAAGTTTGTATTTAATGCCATTTTTTAATTCCTTTCCAATATATAAATATCATAATCTACACTTTAAATTAAAAGTCTAACCACTATTATATGTAGTTTACAAATAAATTGCAACTTTTAGATTTGTTTGTTGAAATAAAGCCTTAGTTCATGATAAAATATTACTGAAAAAGAAAGATTTTAATGAGTAATTTTATAGAAAATTCGCAACAATATTATATTGACATTTTACTGCAATATGTGCTAATATATTTGACAATGCAAACAGATGGTAAGCATTTGTTTTATAAAAAAACATAGGAGGATAATGGATATGATGCAGCGTTTAGCCACAAAAGAAACATTTTTTTCGCCCATAGGGATAGGTGCTTTGTTTTTTAAGGACTGTGGTTTTTACGTTTCATTTAATTCTTTCCCAATTTGTTTTGAATATTGTTATTGGCAATGAAAAGAGTTTTTCTTTTTATTGCCTTTTCTTTTGCAAAAAACCAGGTGAATTATAAAAATGCAAAAAAAGTGTATATTTATGAATATTTATTAACACAAACTACTGAAAGGGTGGTATAATAATGTTAAACCGTAAAGATGTTTTAGGCCTTCGGGATATGAGTAAAGCTGAAATTATGGAAATACTTGATACTGCAAAGGAAATGAAAAAGAGAATTGATAACCCAGCACTTAGAGTGGATGAACTTAAGTATACAAGTGTAATAACACTGTTTTATGAAAACAGTACCAGAACTAAAACTTCTTTTTCGTTAGCAGGTAAATATCTGGGTGCAACAGTTCAGGATTTAGGAATATCCACCAGTAGTGTTAGCAAGGGTGAAAGCCTTATTGATACAGGGAAAACCCTTGACCAGATGGGTGTAGAAATTATGATTATGCGTAACTCACTTACTGGTGCACCGCATGTGCTTGCTAAAAATGTTAATGCACATGTAATAAACGCAGGCGATGGCTCTAACGAACACCCTACTCAAGCACTTTTAGATCTTTACACAATAATGGATTACAAAAAAAGCTTCGAAGGTCTAAAGGTTGCAATAATTGGTGATATATCACATAGTCGTGTAGCAAGAAGCAATGTGTTTGGTTTAAGCAAGCTTGGAGCAAATGTTACCCTTGCAGGACCATCAACACTCCTTGGCGGTTTGCACCAGCTTGGTGTAAAAACTACTTCCGATATAAAGGAAGCAATTACTGATGCCGACGTTGTTATGGGGCTTAGAATACAGTTTGAAAGACAAAAAACTATGAGCTTTCCAGGCATTGGCGAATATAGAGAACTATTTGGTATAAATAGCGATTTGCTTAAATATGCAAAAAAGGATGTTCTAATTATGCACCCTGGCCCTGTTAACAGAGGTGTTGAATTAAGCACAGAGGTTGTAGACTGTGGAAACTCTGTTATAAATGTTCAGGTTAAAAATGGTGTTGCGGTAAGAATGGCAATACTTAAACTTCTTGCAAAGGGAGGAAATAAATAATGAAAACGCTCATTAAAAATGGAAGATTAATAAATCCTGCAACAAATATAAACGAAATTATGGATATACTTATTGAAGATGACAAAATTGTTGAAATTAGTAAGGAAATTAAAACTTCAGCAGATAAAACCATTGATGCAAGTGGGAAAATAGTTACACCAGGTTTTATTGATGTCCACGTACATCTTCGCGACCCGGGCTTTGAATATAAGGAAACAATAAAAACTGGAAGTATGGCGGCAGTAATGGGTGGTTTTACAACAATCTGCTGTATGCCAAACACAGACCCTGTAATAGATAGCGAAATTATGGTTGAATATATAAAGCTTAGGGCTCAAAGAGAAGCTTTTTGCAATGTACTGCCTATAGGTGCAATTACAAAAGGTCAAAATGGTGAAGAGCTTGCAAACATAGGCAAAATGGTGAATGCAGGTGCTTGCGGAATAAGTGAAGATGGAAAAAGTGTTTTGAATGCAGCAATGCTTAAAACAGCAATGAATTATTCAAAAATGTTTAATATTCCTGTTATGAGCCATTGTGAGGATAAATCCTTGGTGGCAGGCGGCGTTATGAATGCAGGTTCTCAAAGCCAGCTTTTGGGGTTAAAAGGAATATCTAACGACAGTGAGGATGTTATTGTTGCCAGAGATATTATTCTTGCAAGAAGCACAGGTGCAAAACTTCACCTATGCCATGTTTCAACCAAAGGTTCTATAGATTTAATAAGAGATGCACAGGCAAGAGGACAGCAGGTTAGTGCAGAGATTTGCCCACACCATTTTACATTAAGCGATATGGACATAGTGGATTATGATGCGAATACAAAAATGAATCCGCCTCTTCGTTCCAGTGATGACGTTATGGCACTTAGAGAGGCTTTAAAAGACGGAACTGTTGGAATCATCGCCACTGACCATGCTCCACATGGAGTAGACGAGAAAAACTGCGAATATGACAAAGCGGCTTTCGGAATTGTGGGTCTAGAAACTGCTTTTGCACTTGGAAACACAGTGCTTCTAGATGGGAATTGGCTTACAATTGATAAACTTATTGAAAAAATGACAATTAACCCAGCAAAGCTTTTGGGTATTAATAAAGGAAGTATTGAAGTTGGCAAGATTGCAGACATTACAATTATAGACCTAAATTGTGAATACGAAATTGATGCAAAAGCTTTTAAATCAAAGGGCAAAAACACTCCTTTTAATGGATACAGAGTTAAGGGAAAGGTTTTATATACACTTGTAGATGGAAAGGTAAAAGTTGAGGAGGGCAAGCTTAATGATAATTGACAAATTAATTGAAAAAATTAAGGAAACCGAAAACCCAACAGTAGTTGGTCTTGACCCAAGACTTTCTTATGTACCAAAGCATATTCAAGAACAATGCTTTGAGGAATTTGGGAAAACACCAAAAGCTGTTGCAGAGGCATTCTTCCTTTTTAATAAGGAACTTATTGATGCAACCTTTGACCTTATACCAGCTGTTAAACCACAGGTTGCCATGTACGAAATGCTTGGTGCAGATGGTATAGATAGTTATATTAAAACAATTAAATATGCAAAAGAAAAAGACCTAGTAATTATTGGTGATGTTAAGCGTGGCGATATTGCCTCAACAGCAGAAGCATATTCAGATGGGCACATAGGACGAATTGATGTTGAGGGTAACAAGTTTGAAATTTACCACGAGGATTTTATTACACTAAACCCATACCTTGGCTGGGATTCCATAGAGCCATATATGGCAAATTGCAAGGATTACGAAAAAGGAATGTTTGTACTGGTTAAAACCTCAAACCCTAACAGTGGGCAGCTACAGGATTTAGATGTTGGAGGCAAAACACTCTATCAGCATGTTGGTGAACTAACGAACGAATGGGGCAAAGCCCTTATGGGAAAATACGGCTACTCAAGTGTAGGAGCAGTTGTTGGTGCAACACATCCAGAGCAAGCTAGAAAGCTTAGAGAAATTATGCCAAACACATTTTTCCTTGTACCAGGCTATGGTGCACAGGGTGGTACAGCAGAAGACTTGTCAGTTTGTTTTGACAGGGACGGACTTGGTGCAATTGTTAACTCTTCAAGAGGAATTATTGCGGCACACCAAAAGAAAGAATATAAAGAAAAATACAGTGAAAAGGAATTTGCACTGGCGGCAAGACATGCAGTGTTGGATATGAAAGCTGATTTAAGGAGATGTGTATAATGGAAAAGACAATTAAAGCTGAATTAATACTTGAAAACGGCGTTCGTTTCAAAGGCAAGGCATTTGGCTATGTTAAAGAAACCGTTGGCGAAGTAGTTTTTAACACAGGAATGACAGGCTATGAGGAGCTTTTAACAGACCCATCATATGCAGGACAGATAGTTACAATGACTTATCCACTTATTGGAAACTATGGCATTAACTTAGACGATATGGAAAGTGAAGGCCCTCGTCTTAAAGGATTCGTAGTAAGAGAAAAGTGCGATTATCCAAACAACTGGAGATGCGAAATGGACATCGACGGTTTCCTTAAACAGAATAAAATAATGGGTATTGAAGGTGTAGATACACGTGCTTTAACAAAAATCCTTCGTGACCACGGAACAATGAAGGGAATTATTACCACAAGAGGCAAGGACCTTTCTGATAGTCAGATTGAACTTAAATTCGAAAGCCTTAACAACAGAAATGTAATTAAAGAATGTACAATTCAAGAAAAATATGAAATACCTGGTAAGGGAAAACATATTGCATTTGTTGACATGGGTGCAAAAAGAGGAATTTTAAGAGATTTTAAGGCACGTGGATGTAAGATTACAGTTTTTCCTGCATTTACAACAGCAGAGGAGATTTTGGCTGTAAATCCAGATGCGGTTTTCCTTTCAAATGGCCCTGGAGATCCTAAGGACGTACCTGAAATTATTGAAACAGTTAAAAACCTTGTTGGCAAGAAACCAATACTAGGCGTTTGCATGGGCAATCAGCTTATTAATCTTGCTTTAGGTGGAGATACCAAAAAAATGAAGTTTGGTCACCATGGCGGAAATCATCCTGTAAAAGACCTTAAAACAGGTAGGGTATACATCACAAGCCAAAACCACGAATACGTAGTTTGCGACCTTCCAGAAGGCGTTGAGGCAGCTTTTGTTAATATAAATGACGATACCGTTGAAGGTATAAAGCACAAAACCTTACCAATTTTCAGTGTTCAGTTCCATCCAGAAGCAAGCCCAGGACCACTGGATTCAGGATTCCTATTTGACAGATTTTTAGAAATAATAGAAAGAGGTGGAGATAATGCCTAAGGATAATACAATTAAAAAGGTGCTTGTAATTGGTTCAGGCCCTATAGTTATAGGTCAGGCGGCAGAGTTTGACTATTCTGGTACACAAGCGGTTCAGGCAATAAAAGAAGAAGGTATTGAGGTTGTGCTTGTAAACAGCAACCCAGCCACAATTATGACAGACAGAGATATGGCAGACCATACCTACATTGAGCCTTTAACTGTAGAATTTATAGAAAAGGTTATTGCTAAAGAACGTCCAGACAGCATTATTGCAGGAATGGGTGGACAGACAGGTCTTAACCTCAGCTGTGAGCTTTACGACAAGGGTATACTTGCAAAATATAATGTTAGAGTAATTGGTACTTCAATAGAGTCCATAAAAGAGGGCGAAGACAGAGATTCTTTTAAGAAATTAATGGAAAAGACAAATCAGCCTATAATTGAAAGCGAAGTTGTTACAACAGTTGATGCCGCTGTGGCTTTTGCTGAAAAAATTGGATATCCTGTAATTGTTCGCCCTGCATATACACTTGGTGGAACAGGTGGCGGTATTGCAGATGATGAAGACCAGTTGAGAGAAATTGCAACACAAGGTATTCATTTAAGTCGTGTTGGTCAGTTACTTATTGAAAGAAGTATTAAGGGTTGGAAAGAAATTGAATTTGAGGTAATGCGTGATGGAGCAGGAAACTGTATTACAGTATGCTCTATGGAAAACGTAGACCCTGTTGGCGTACACACAGGTGATAGTATTGTTGTAGCCCCAGCACAAACTCTTTGCGATAGAGAGTATCAAATGCTTAGAAAAGCGGCAATTGATATTATCGACTCCATAGAAATTGAGGGTGGTTGTAACGTACAGTTTGCCCTAGACCCATATAGCTTTAATTATGCGGTAATTGAAATTAATCCTCGTGTTAGCCGTTCATCTGCTCTTGCTTCAAAGGCAACAGGCTATCCAATTGCAAAGGTTGCTGCAAAAATTGCCCTTGGCTATAGGTTGGATGAAATTAAGAACGCAGTAACAAAGAAAACATATGCTTGCTTTGAACCTACAATTGACTATGTTGTTTGCAAAATACCAAAGTGGCCTTTTGATAAATTCAAAAGTGCCAAACGTACCCTTGGAACAAAAATGATGGCAACAGGCGAGATTATGTCCATTGGTAACAGCTTTGAAAGTGCATTGTTAAAAGGTATTCGTTCTCTTGAAATTAGTCAGTATACTCTTGAGAGAAAGTATAGCAAATCTAAAAGTTTAGATGAGCTTAAAAAGAGAGTTGTTGTGCCGGATGATGAAAGACTTTTTGACCTTGCAGAAATGCTTCGCCGTGGCTACAGAGTTGAAAAAGTTTGCGAAATTACAGGAATGGATAAATTCTTTGTACACAAAATTAAAAAAATTGTTGACCTTGAAGAAGAACTTAAAACACTTACAATTGATGATCTTAACGAGGACTTATTAAGAGAATACAAGAAAATCGGTTTTTCGGATAAAGGTATTGCAGACCTTTTACAAGTTGCACCGCCAGAAATTTATCAACTTCGTAAGCAATGGAATATCATGCCTGTATACAAAATGGTTGATACCTGTGCTGGTGAGTTTGAAGCAGTGACACCTTACTACTATTCTACTTATGATGAATATGATGAAGTTATTGTTTCAAACAAGAAAAAGGTTATCGTTATCGGTTCAGGCCCAATAAGAATTGGTCAGGGTATCGAATTTGACTACTGCTCCGTACATTCAGTGTTAGCTCTAAAACGTGCAGGAATTGAAACAATTATAATTAACAACAATCCTGAAACTGTTTCAACAGACTTTGATACTTCAGACAAACTTTACTTTGAACCGCTTACAGAAGAGGACGTATTAAACATTGTTGAAAAAGAAAAACCAGACGGAGTTATTCTTCAGTTCGGCGG
>JAQVIB010000102.1 GCA_028695945.1 Lachnospiraceae bacterium | reverse complement strand
GCCTAGTTCATTCCACTATTTTTCAAGCTCCTTGCATTTTCTTTCAAAATCAAATCCTAATTTAGCTGAGTGTAGTACAACCTTATATTCATACTTTTTCATATCATCCAACAACCTCTCTAATTTAAAATAGTTTTCTCTTGCGTTATCAAGATTATTGAAGTAACTTGATCCTGCATCTAAGAGACCATATGACACAACAACACCAGCTGCTAAGCATACCGCCTTAAACGAAGAATCACTCCACACAGGATTTTTTGTAGCTATTCCAACAACTGCTGCCACCAATGTTGCTCCACCATATACAGCTAATGTATGTTCATCATCCTGTGCATCATCAATATAATCTGCAAATTCTTCTGCTAACTCTCCTTCTTCACTACCATTATCCCACACCGAAATCCATCCGCACCAGTTATTAGGATTAATGGAATATTAAGGTATATCTACTCCCCAATAATAATCGCCTGACGTAGTTCTGACCCATTCATAGCTGTGAAGCGCTACAGCTTCAGACTTAATTACAGTATTTCTTTTTGCAGTACTTCTTTTTGACGTTAATAAATTATTCTCTTGACCATCAAGAGAATATGAAAAACTGTTAATGCCGTCATTTACATACATAACATTATTCTTTTTGTCATATGTGGCTACTACATCATCACATGTAGCAATTCTTTCGTCACAATTGTCAACAACAATAGTTGCCTGCTCGATTGTTGCCTGATTAATGGAAGTATCTGCAGCATATGTAGAAATACCCATGCTTAGCGTCATTGTAAATGCCAATGTTACTGATAAAAACTTTTTATACATAATTTAGTCCTCCTTAATTTATAACATTTCACTAACGTACTTTTTGCATTATACCAGAAGAACCGTACAAGATTTCAGAAGGCCTTCAATGAAATTGACATTTCTTCTGAAATAATCATAATACGTATATATATATATTGTCAATATATTCCATATTTTAGATCAAAAAAACTATCTACATTATTTTACATTTGTACCATTTTGATTTTCTTGAATCTTTTCTATTGTTTTTTCATACATTTATCAAAAGCAATGCTGTCATGAACATTTCCTGCGGTTACTTCAACCGACAGGATAAAGTTGTTTTTATCGCATCTTGTATGTGCAGCATATGCCATTACTACCTTATGCCCCCTTTGTGAATAAGCCCAATATCTGGGTCAACGGCTGGTCTGCCATTGTCATTACAATATAACTCTTTAACAAGGTCATATATGTGTGTAAAATCCACCACAGTATCTATTTTTCCAAGAAGGTGGTCTTGTGGTACAAGCCCTTCTAAGTCAACTATTTATATATTTTTTCTTCTATCTTCTGCTCTTTCAATCATTTTATCACACTGTTATATTAACTCATAGATAAATAAAAAGGTCCAGCTTTTGCTGGACTTTTTCGACAGTCTGATGCACGCTAATTAAGTGTGTCTCATATCTACTATACCGTTTTTAATGTTGAAAATAGAAGCTTTTTCTGTATATCTTTTTATGCTGTCTTCTATGCCTGTGCAGGTTATAATTGTCTGCGTGTCACGGATACTATCCAATAAATAATACTGCCGTCTTTCGTCCAATTCGCTTAATACGTCGTCTAAAAGCAATACCGGTGTTTGTCCTGTTTCGGTTTTTATAATCTCAATTTCAGCCAATTTAGCAGACAATGCCGCCGTTCTTTGCTGACCTTGAGAGCCAAAAATCTTAACATCATTTTGGTTAACATAAAATATTATATCATCCTTGTGGGGCCCAAAAGTTGTACTGCCATACATTATATCTTTTTCAATTGAAGAAGCTAATTTTTCTGCAAAATCGCAACTTAACACATTAGGTTTATACTCTATTACAAGTTCTTCATTTTCCTCTGTTATACAACTGTGAATTTTTGATGAAATAGTGCTAATCCTTTCTACAAAGGCTCCTCTGCTATCTATAACACGCATTCCATACTGGCACATTTGTGAATCCCACACAAAAAGAGTATCCTTCAATTTTATATTTTTTTGTATTCGCTTTAAAAGATTATTTCTTTGTTTAAGTACTTTATAATACTGCTGTAAATCGTAATAATAAACATTACTAAGTTGACATAATTCCATATCAATAAAACGACGTCTTTCACTTGGTGCATTTTTAATTAGCTGTAAATCCTCAGGCGAAAACATTACTGTATGCAGTGTCCCAAACAAATCTCCGCTTTTGCGTATTGGAACACCATTTACAGCAATACCTTTTTTTTCATCTTTTTTAAGATGAACGTCAATTCTATCTGTACGCTTATCACGTACAATAAAAGCCTTAATATGAGCCTCACGCTTACCAAAATTTATAAGCTGTCCGTCTATTTTTGTGCGATGACTTCTACCCGTTGCACAAATATACACAGACTCTAAAATGTTAGTTTTTCCCTGTGCATTGTCACCATACAATATATTTATGCCGTTATTCAGTTTAATTTCAGCCATTGCAATATTTCTAAAATCTGCAAGAAGCAGATTATCAATATACATTTTTGCCCTCCATACCAAGGTGAATTTTTATTATTCCTCTTGGGCAACAACCTGAATTTTTCCTTCGCCCTTTAGCTCAACAATATCTCCAGGACGAATTTTTTTACCTCTTTGAAGTTCAACCTCACCATTTACCAGAACTTCACCCTCTGCAATTAAAATTTTTGCGTCAGACCCTTGTCCTACAAGGTTTCCAAGTTTCAAAACTTGACCAAGCTTAATGAATTCTGTTTTGATAGCCACTTTTTCCATTTTCATTCTCCTATTTTAGTTGAAAATAAATTTCACAATATAGAACTATAGTCTAAGAGGAAGAACAAGATATTTATAAATATCGCCATCCTCTGGCTTAATAATACATGGGCTTAAAGCAGTGTTAAATTGTATAGAAATTACCTCATCTTCAATAGCACGCAACGCATCAATTAAATATTTAGGGTTGAATGCAATTTTAAGGTTATCACCTACAGCATCAATTTTAATTTCTTCATATGCTGTACCCATTTCGGTTTGTGAAGTTATAATCATTTTGTCCTTTTGAATATCAATTTTAACAGGAACTTTTCTTGCATCACGGCTAACAAGTGAAGCACGCTCCAACGAAGAAATAATGTCTATTCTATCAATAATTACACGTGTTTTAAACTCATCAGTAAAGGTTTGGTCATATTTAATGAAATCACCTTCAATTAGTCTTGAAACTATAATATTTCCTTGCAAATCAAAAAGAATGTGCTTATCTGTGATATATAAATCAACATCTTCTTCATCAGAGGATAAAATTTTACTAATTTCTTTTAGGGTTTTACCTGGAACAATTACTTTAACTGGTGTTTCTGCCTCACTTACTGTTGCACGTTTATAAGAAATTCTATATCCATCAACAGCAACAATGTTAATACTTGTACCTTTAATTTCAATAAGTTCACCTGTTAATTGAGGTTTACTTTCATCTATAGCAATAGAAAATATTGTTTCTGTTATCATGTTACGCAAATCTTTTTGTTTCAGTGTATAAGCGAAGCTTTGTTCCACCGTAGGTATTTCTGGAAAATCATCACCAGGCTGACCCATAATTTTAAATTCAGATTTTCCACAGCTTAGAACAACTGCGTTATTATTACCGCAGAAAATATTTACTGTTTCACCATCAACACGACGAATTATATCTGAAAATAGTTTAGCTTCCAGTGCTACGGAGCCTTGTTGTTCAATATCAGCGTCTATTAGTGCTGTTTTTATACCCAATTCCAAATCATTTCCTGTCATTTTAAAACCATCGTCATAGGTTTTTAAAAGAATACATTCAAGTATTGGTAATGTTGTTCTGTTGCTTACTGCTTTAGAAACAATGTTTATTCCGTTTAATAGTGCATCTCTGCTGCATGTTAATTTCATTTGTGTGTATATCTCCTTTCGGGACAAGTAATAGTATATATTAAGTTGATTTTAGTAGTCGTAGTAGTAGGGGCTGTGAATTCGGTGGATAAGTGCATTTTGTCCACAAAACCAAAGGATTTTTGCTTTGGATAACTATGTACACAAATTTGGTGCAAGTTGAAAAGTTATCCACAGTACTAACAACGGTTTTTTTCGAAAAGGTTTGTACACAAAGGATTCACACTAAATTAACACCGAAATGTGTACAAAAACACCCAAAATTTCCGCCTTCGGCGGATAAAAGATAAAACCTTGGGGATTTCATCCCCAAACCCCTGAGCACCTTTTGAAAAAGCTGCACCAAAACTTATTAACGCAAAATTTCATTTTGCTAAATATTTTGGGATAGCTAGCATTAATAAGCATTTCTATTAAATCCTTTCATTCATTCTTTTATTATGCCAAAGGTATATATTAAGTGCTAACACTCCCACTGCTGCTATCCAAGACAGTATTTTGTATAGCAATAGGTGTGGTGTATCCGAACTTAATAAGAACCAAACAAAAAAAGGAAATATAGTCCCCGTTTTAATCAATATTTTTAATACCAAAAATAAAAACTTTAAAACCAAAGGAATAACAATTAAAGCAATTGAAAGACACATATTTATAACGAAAAGTGTTGCTCCCATAATTTGTTTTACCCCCTCATCATACGTATGTAAACGCTTTATTTACCTAAAATAATTAAAATTCATTATTTATTGCATTTTATATCCAATTTACAATTGACCCATTTACAACCGCATGAATATGCGGTTGTAGTAAAGTTTTTGATCTTGCCTTTTTCAAAAAGCAAGTGGGTTTGGGCAAAGCCCAAGGTCTTAAAGGTTTTATATCCCTTTAATTCTTTTTTCTAACTCCATTACGCTTTTTTCTAAATCAGGGTCGTTGTCCATGTCTTTTTCAATTTTGTTGCAGGCATGTAGAACTGTTGTGTGGTCACGTCCGCCGTAGTCTTGACCTATTTTAGCTAAAGAAATATCCAGCAGCTTGCGTGAAAGGTACATTCCTATTTGCCTTGGATATGCAATGTTTTTAGGCTTTTTGTTTCCTTTTATGTCTGCCACAGTTATATTGTAGTAGTTGCAAATAATATCCATAATAAAGTCTGTAGTGATTTGTTTCTGATTGCCGTCACCATAAATATCTTTTAATGCTTCTTCCGCAAGTTCAACGGAGATGTCCTTATTAGTAAGGGATGCGTAAAGTACAATTCTAGTTAATGCACCCTCAAGTTCTCGTATATTGGTTTCGATATACGTTGCAATAAAACTTAAAACATTGTCGGAAACAACATATCCTTCACTTCTAGCTTTATTACGTAAAATTGCAATTCTTGTTTCAATATCAGGAGGCTGTATGTCTGCAATTAGTCCGCCTTCGAAACGACTTCTTAAACGCTCTTCAAGAGTTTTAATTTCCCTTGGTGGTCGGTCAGAGCTAAGGATAATTTGTTTACTAGAACCGTGCAGTGCATTAAATGTATGGAAAAATTCTTCCTGTGTACGTTCTTTTTGGGCAATAAACTGAATATCATCAATAAGCAAAACGTCTATATTACGGTATTTATTTCTAAATTCCTCATTTTTGTTATTACTGATGGAATTAATCAGCTCGTTAGTAAAAGTTTCACTTGTTACGTATAAAACCTTTGTATCCGGTTTTTTTGCCAATATGTAATGTGCAATAGAGTGCATAAGGTGAGTTTTACCCAAACCAACATTTCCATATAAAAATAGTGGGTTATACGCCCTTGCAGGTGCCTCGGCTACGGCAAGGCTGGCTGCATGTGCCATACGATTGCTGTTTCCAACAACAAAGCTTTCAAAAACATACCTTGGGTTAAGGTTGGCGGCAAGCACTGGGTCTGCTGCACCAGTTGAACTTAAAAATTCCTTCTGTTCGGCAAGCATGGTTTCGTTAGTGATTATCATAATATTGTATTCGGTATTACTAACCTGAATGATTGCATTTTTAATAAGGCTTAGGTACCGTCCTTCTAAAAATTCCTTTGAAAATTCGTTTTCGGCTTTTAAAATAAGGTCGCGTCCATCTATTTTTACTGCGGTTGTGGGTTTTATCCAGGTATTGAAGCTTATAACTTCAAGTTCCTTTCCCAGTACATCAAGGGCTTTGGCCCAAATGTCTTGTAAGTAGTCCATTTTTTCCTCCCAATTAGTTTGCTGCGGAACAAATACACTTATGCCTGCTTGTTACACCGTGTAATTATTCTTCTAAAAAAATTGCCAAATTTATTTTTTGCCCTTAATATAAGTTATCAACAAATTGTGTATAACTTGTTGATAACTTTCTTGTGGATATTTTTTTGGCTGTAATATTCTGCCTAATCAGATATTTACTCCACTATAATATAACAAAAATAAGGACTTTTCGCAATAAGCTAAAAAACAGTTTGTACTATTAAATTAACATATAATACAGGCAATTGTGTACAACTTTGTAAATTACCACAATTTTTCAACAATAAATTGTTATTAATATTCTTTGTAATGTTTTGCCTTAAAAACTTTGTTTAATACGTGAAAATTTCTTAAATTTGGATAAGCTGAGAAAATATTGATTTTACAATAGAAAATAGGCATATTATTTAATAAATTTCCTTGACGAAAGACATTTTGTCTAATATAATAAGGGAAGTGCTCATTAGCAGACTTATGCAAATGTGAAGAATTATTAAGGAGGTGCGTAACAATGAAAATGACTTTCCAGCCTAAGAAAAGACAGAGAAGCAAAGTTCACGGCTTTAGAAAAAGAATGGCTACATCTAACGGAAGAAAAGTATTAGCAGCAAGAAGAAGAAAAGGAAGAAAAGTATTATCTGCTTAATTTTAAATCGATAAATACTTGAGATTATAGGGCCGCTAATGTGGCCTTTTAATATTTAAACCTAAAAATAATTGATTATTTCAATTTTTTTAGTAGTTATGGTTTCTTTGAAAGAGGGATGCAGGTGCATTTTACACAGTCGCTTAAAAAAAACTACCAGTTTGGTTTCGTTTATAATAAGGGTAAGTCTATTGCAAACAAATTTCTTGTTATGTACGTAATTAAGAATAAGAAGTTTCCGGATAGCAACCGCCTTGGTATTACTGTAAGCAAAAAGGTTGGTAAAAGTGTTATGCGAAGCCATGTAACTCGTCTTATAAAAGAAAGCTACAGGCTTATGGAGGATCAACTTGATACGGGATACGATATTGTAGTTATAGCACGGGTAAGTGCTAATGCCGCCAGCTATCACGATATAGATAAGGCACTTCATAATCTTGTTAAAAGACATAATTTGGTAAAAAGCAAGTCTGAATAAGCACTAAAAAGGCAATAATAATAAAAACCTCATCATTCGTTTAATTATTACTAAATAAGGTTTATGCAGTAAAGAAAAATAGTTCGATATAGTTTTAGAAGGAATGATTATT
>JAQVIB010000101.1 GCA_028695945.1 Lachnospiraceae bacterium | reverse complement strand
AAACTTACTGTTTCACGTCTTCGCCTTTGGTTTTTTTCGCTAAGGGCTTTTTGTTGTGCGTTGTTTTCTTTAAAATATTTATTTGCTTTTCCAATTTTTCCTATTGACTTTTAATAGCTGGTCTTTCAAATAATTTTTATTGCTTTTTGTTTTACAATAAAACCTTCTGAAAGATTTTACAATAAAACTGTTTTTATGTCAATGTGTTTACTATAAAACAAATACGCATAGTTTTCCAATTAGTTTATTATTTTTGAACAAAAAATAACTCAGAGAAAAATCCTCCGAGTTATCACTTTATTCATATGCATTTATTTTTAATACTCCACTTTTACAAGGGTAAGTCCTTGTGCCGGCAAAGTCACTCCTGCCGCCTCTCTATCTTTAGCCTCAAGCATGGAAGGTATTTGGTTTGCCTTAATCTTTCCTTCCCCTACCTGAACAATTGTACCTGCCATTATACGCACCATATTATATAAAAATCCGTTACCACAAAAAGTTAAACGAATCTCATAACCTGTTTTTTTAACCTCAGCGCTGTAAATTTCCCGCACAGTGGATTTTTTATATCTTTTGTTAGAGCAAAAGCTTTTGAAATCATGGGTTCCCAAAAAAAGTGAGGCCGCTTTTCTCATCTCTTCTATGTCAAGAGATTCTGTGCTTGTGTACATTAGTCTTCTGTCAAACACAGATGAAATCTCACTGTTCCAAATACGATAGATGTACGTCTTACGTTTGGCATTAAGTCTGCTGTGAAAACGGTCGCTAACCCGTTCTACTGACAAAACCGCAATATCGTTAGGCAAATTTTTATTCACAAATGATATGATATCTTTTTCAACTATTTCTTTTCCCGTATGAAAATTTGCTACCTGACCATAGGCATGGGCACCTGCATCCGTTCTTCCAGAACCTGCAATTTCTATTGGTTCACCTGTGAATTGACTAAGCACTGTTTCAATTTTCTCTTGAATTGTATTTTTGGTATTGCCCTGCCTTTGCCAGCCATTAAAGTGCGCACCCTCATATTGAATTATCATTTTGTAATTTGCCATGTTTTCTCCTTCAATGTATAACTTATTTACCTACTTAACATCTGCCTCTTGAATAATACCCTTATGGTATGCCTCCAAAAGTTTTTCTAAATCTAAAATATTATTTCTAATCTCAGCACCAATATCTGTGTTCGCCACTCTTATTCTTTCTTGAGAATATTGAAGTGCAACTGTTGAGGAATGAATATCCTTTTCTTCTGCAACTGCTTTTTCCATGCTTTCAAATGGTTCATGGCTTACAAGTACCAGTCCGTGGGAATTATAAATAAGGGTATAGCCTGCAATACCGGTAACCTTTTGATAAGCCTTTGCAAAACCACCATCAATAACAAACAAACGTCCATCCGCTTTAATAGGACTTTCACCCTTTGATACCTTAACTGGTACGTGACCATTTATAATGTGACTCTTTTCTGGCTCCATACCAAAATCTGCAAGAATCATTCTGCAAATTTCTTCTTTGTTTCTAAGGTTGTAAAAAGGATTGCTTATCTCTTTGTGGGATTCCTTATCGTCAATAAAATATCTCTCAAAAGTAGTCATCTTTTTCTTGCCGAACACAGGTGAGTCCTCACCGCACCATAAGTACCATATAATATCCATGCACTCACGCTTAGTGTCGCTGTGCGCTTTATTAAAATATCCCTCACGCACAGTTCTGTCCACGGCATCAAAATAATCTGACCCTGAAAGCATCTTGCCTCTAAAATTAACCTTTTTAAGTGTTCCGTCATCGTTCATTGGCATACAACCATGGAACATAAGGTTAGAGTTGAATTTTTTGTACAGACTTCCTTTAGCATATATCATTCTAGTATGCTCTTGAAGTTTTTCACTATTTATAAAGGATGACTTTATTTTATCCATAACAAGCTGTTCTTCAACTGTAAGCTCGTAAGGATTTTTTGTGTTTAATGTAGGAAAATTTGTATCATTCATAGCATATTCTTTTCCCTCAATTTTAATAGTTCCTTTTTCAAAATCTATATTGCCTAGCAAAAGCCTATCATTCATTTTAAATTCAGGGTTACGCATTATAATCTTTGCCTCTTCTTTAAACTGAATTATGGCAATTGCTTTATGCATTTTAGAAATAAGCCTTGCATCCTTATCGCTCATTATATCCCCTGCTGAAAGCTTTGGCATAAAATGTTCACATGGGTCATCTGCATATGTTTCCATGGCAAATGTAGCCAAAGGAATAAGATTAATTCCGTAGTCCTCTTCAATTGTATCCAAATTAGCATAACGTGCCTGTATTCTAATTACGTTGCATATAAGTGCCTGACACCCTGCCGCCGCACCCATCCATGAAATATCGTGGTTACCCCACTGTATGTCTACAGAATGGTATCGGTCTATAACGTCCATAATTTTTGCGGCATTTGGACCTCTGTCATAAATGTCACCTATTATATGCAATTGGTCAACTGCAAGCCTTTGTATAAGGTGAGAAATTGATATTATAAAACGGTCTGCCTGATAAAGACGGATAATCGTTTCTATAATTTCATTAAAGTACATCTGCTTATTTGTATCAGACCTATCCTCATGAAGTAACTCTTCAATTATGTAAGCAAACTCCTTAGGCAGTGCCTTTCTAACCTTAGAACGACTGTATTTTGAACCCAAAACCTTACATATTGTAACCAACCTGTACAATGTTATCTTGTACCAATCCTCTAGGTCGGTTTCCTCCTTAGCAATCTGGTCTAACTTCTGTTCTGGGTAATAAATAAGCGTTGCAAGTGACTTTTTCTCTGCTTCCCTCATCTCTGTACCGAAAATTGCACTTATCTGGTTCTTAATAACACCTGATGCATTTTTAAGCACATGGTTAAAAGATTCATATTCCCCGTGAACATCACTAACAAAATGTTCTGTTCCCTTCGGAAGGTTTAAAATAGCCTGCAAATTTATAATTTCTGCACTGGCACTATTTATATCAGGATACTTTTTAGCCAGAAGCCTCATATACTTTAATTCTTCTTTTGTAAATCCACTCATGTCTGAAACCATAGTATTCCTCCTAAACTATAACTTGTTCAAATAAGTATAACATAAATTTTAAACAAGTGTATAGCTTTAGGTCAATTAACAAAAAAAATCGACCGACTTCCTATTTGAAAATCGGTCATTTGCTTACATTTACTCTTCAATTTTTCTTGCATTCTCATCTTTAACTGCCTGTCTGTTCATATAGAATATTGTTACAACCACTGCAAAGTAACAATCTGCAACAGTAATTATAAATCTTGCCATGAAATCGGTTATCATACTAATTTCGCCCCACATTAAAAGGATTCCAAGCAAATATGTTACCGAGTAGTTAAAGCTGTAAATAATAGCTGCCGCAATTACTGTTTTTAAAAAATATCCTTTCACCAAACGTATACTATAGCTAAGGGATTGCATAGACCCTTTATCATCCAACATAATTGCATAAACATAAAAGTATAAATAAACAATAAATACAAGCCCTGGTATAATAAAAAATATCATTCCTCCGCCAATAACCAATTCACTTATAAATGCCGCACCAATAAGCGTTGCACCCTTGGAAAAGGCTTCAGCCATTGCCGCACCACTGCTTACCATTGCCCCAGTTGCATAATTTTTTGTAATTCGTGCCACTGACATAGTTATTAATGGCATCATCATACTTTGTATAATAACTATAACAATATAGTATAGTGCCATTTGTCTCCATAACGGAGATGCTAAAAATTGTTCCATAGCAACTGGATCACTTACTAACGCTTGTAAATCTAAATTTGCACCTAACTTTGAAACTGAAACCGCAACATAAGACATTAGTATATTTATAGGAAAGCCAAAAAATACTGAAACCCTTATAATTGCACTGATGTTTGACATGTATACGCTTCTAGCCATGGCAAATATCTCAAATATTCCCATTTCTCTCTTTTTTATCTCATCAATAAGCATTCTGTTTCTCCTTAGCAAATATTTTGTTGACATCATATTATACTCTTTTTTATTAAAAAAGAAAAGTACCATTATTCTTTGCATTTAAACATAAAATAATAACAATAGGTTACATTTTATTAAGGAGGACAAATTATGCAAATACACGTTGTAAAATCCGGAGAGACTCTTTCATCCATAGCACAAAATTACGGTCTTTCCGTACAGTACCTACAAAACATAAATCAGCTTCCAAACCCAAATGACCTTGTTGTAGGTCAAACCATTTTAATTATTTACCCAGAAATAAGCCATACCGTTGTGCAAGGTGATACCCTAACAAGCATTGCAAATCAGTATGGTGTAACCACAATTCGTCTTTTAAGAAATAATCCATTCACAACACAGCGTCAAATTGTTCCTGGAGACACCATCGTTATATCCTATGCCACGCCATTAGTAGGTTCTGCAAAAATAAGCGGATACGTATATCCCAACGTAAACCTTGACTATCTGCGTACCGTACTTCCATACCTTACCTATATAGCTATTTTCACTTACGGTATTAACGATGACGGAACACTTATCACCATAGATGATGAAGAGATTATTGCACTTTCTCGAGATTTTGGCGTTGCACCACTTATGCACCTTTCATCTTTAAGCAAAGACGGTACATTCAGCAGTGAACTTGCAAGTAAGGTTTTAAACGACATCGAGCTTCAAGAAACATTAATAGAAGATATCCTCTCTACAATAAAAGAAAAAAATTACAGTGGACTTGATATAGATTTTGAATTTTTGCCTGCAGAAGACAGTCAGAATTATGTTAACTTTGTTTCAAAACTCACTTCCCGCCTTAATCAATACGGTTACATTGTAATCGCCGCCCTTGCACCAAAGACTTCCGCGGACCAAAAGGGATTACTATATGAAGGACATGATTATTTTGGTATAGGTGCAGCCGCAAACCTTTCATTCATTATGACCTATGAATGGGGCTATACCTTTGGGCCACCTATGGCCGTTGCCCCAATAAACAATGTTAAAAAAGTTCTCGACTACGCTGTAACAGAAATTCCTACCGATCAAATACTTATGGGAATTCCTAGCTATGGATATATATGGACACTTCCTTACGAAAAAGGAGTCACTAAGGCTACCTCTATATCCAATTTAACCGCTATAGAAATAGCTGCCGATAGAAATGTTGAAATATTTTATGATGAAACAGCACAAAGTCCTTTTTACAATTTTATAGATACTAACGGAACTCCTGCTGAAGTATGGTTTGAAGATGCCCGAAGTGTTGAAGCCAAATTAATGCTTATAAAGGAGTATAATTTAGTCGGTGCAGGATACTGGAATCTTGACAGACCGTTTCAACAAAACTGGATGGTATTAAATTCCCTTTACAATATCCTTCAAGTACCACTTGTATAAAACTAATAAAAATGATAAATTATAAATGTAGCATATTACAATTTTCTACATATTATGATTTCCTGCTTGAAAGGATTTGATTACATGAAACTTAAAGGCAAAACCGTTTTAGTAACAGGCTCTTCACGAGGTATTGGCAAAGCTATAGCCTTTGCTTTTGCCAAAGAGGGCTGCAATATTATACTTAATGCCTCAACAAGTTCAGATGAACTAGTAAAGGCTCAAGAAGAACTAAAGGCTATGGGCTGTTACTCCTACTCCTATCTTGCGGATGTTTCTGACTACCAAAGCTGTAAAGAGATGTTCGGTACAGTAAACAATATATACGGAAATGTTGACATATTGGTAAACAACGCAGGTATTTCACATATGGGTCTTTTTACTGAAATGACTCCAGACAAGTGGGATACAATTATCAACACCAATATAAAATCTGTTTTTAATTGTACACATCTTGCACTACCAAAGATGATAAGCAGTAAAAGTGGTACAATTATTAATATTTCATCTATTTGGGGTGAGCGTGGTGCCTCCTGTGAAGCAGTATATTCTGCAACTAAAGGTGCTGTAAATTCCTTTACAAAAGCTATGGCAAAAGAAGTTGGTCCAAGTGGAATACGAGTAAATGCCATTGCCGCCGGTGTTATAGACACAAAAATGGTAGAGTGGCTTAATGATGAGGAGAGAGCGGTACTTACCGACGAAATATCCCTTATGCGTTTTGGCAGGGCTGAAGAAATTGCTGATTTGGCTGTTTTTCTTGCTAGTAATAAGGCTTCATTTATTAACGGTCAGGTTATAACCATGGATGGTTGCATGGTGTAAGAGTAATGTATTTCATTAGATAACATAATTTTTCATTTCGAATAAGTTTCTAAAATAATATTTATAACTAAAAACCAAGGCCAGTAACTTCAGCCTTGGTTTTTTTAATTATTTGTTAATGAATTATTCGTTAATCAATTCTGCTTTTACCAATAAATTTCTTACTGCTGTTAATGCTTCTGCCTGTGTTAATGTACCCTGTGGGTCTAAAACACCATTGCCTTTTCCGTTAAAGATTCCAGTGTTTACTACTTTGTTAACAGAGTCTTCTGCCCAATCAGAAACATCATTTTTATCTTTATACTGGCTAAGCTTATTACCGCTTTCTTATTCCAAACTTAAAACATTCATTGCCCTTGCGTACATTGCCATCGCTTCTTCTCTTGTAATGGTTTTGTCTGCCTTAAAAGAGCCATCTGGGTATCCGCTTATTATACCCCACTCATTTGCCTTTTGAATGCTTATTTTGTATGAATTGCTTTCAGAAATATCACTAAATGTACTTTCTACATCTTCATCTCTGTATAAGCCTAATGCTCTTACAATATAATCTGCAAATTCTGCCCTTGTTATAGCTGAGTCTGCATCAAAGTTTGCATAATCAACCAACACTAAACGAGATGCCATATCGTTATTAGTCTCTTCTGCCCAATGTCCTTTTACAGAATCTACAGTAACATGATTGTAAATTACAGAATAAACTGAGTTTGTTAAGCTGTTAATTCTTGCATAGTATTTGCCATTTTCTTTAAATACTGTAGTTGGTACATGAGAATATGTTCCGTCTGCATTAAACACAATTCCTGTTGTAATTTTACTTGGGTCAAGGTTAGCAGGAATTTCTATAATTCTTTCAACATAGTTTGAAAATTTGTCTACGTTTACTTCATGTTTGGCACCATCTGTTCCTGTTGCCGTAGCAACTACCTCAAACTCTACAGGTGGTACAATTAATTCATGCTGCATTTTTTGTGCAACTTCTTTATATTCTTTTAATACGCTGTCTGAAACCGCATTCATTTTAATTTCTACTTCTATTTTTTCTAATTTATCTGCATCTACATTCAATCTATCTGCCAATTTTTCAATTGTAATTTGTGAAGCAGGAATTACATATTGAATATCACCCTTAGTTACAGCAATATCAAAGTTTTCCTTCTCCATTTCTTTTACTATATCACCTGTTA
>JAQVIB010000100.1 GCA_028695945.1 Lachnospiraceae bacterium | reverse complement strand
CTTTTAAGAAATCAGGTTACAAACCTTTTATACCACGGAAAAATCACTACAACAGATACAAGAGCTAAAGAAGTTAGAAGAATCGCTGAAAAGATGATTACTCTTGCTGTTAAAGAAAAAGATAATTTTGAAACTGTTGAAGTAACAGCTAAGGTTGCTAAAAAAGATGCTAATGGCAACCGTGTTAAGGAAACAGTTAATGGTAAAAAAGTTACTGTATACGATGAAGTTAAGAAAACAATCAAGAAGGATAATGCTTCAAGATTGAATGCAAGAAGAAAAATGCTTAGCTATCTTTACCCTGTAACTGAAGTACCTAAGGATGGCAGAAAATCAAGAACTCTTTCAAGAGAAGTTGACATGTGTGCTAAACTTTTTGATGAAGTTGCACCTAAATATGTTGACCGTAAGGGTGGATACACAAGAATGATTAAGATTGGTCCACGTAAGGGCGATGCAGCTGAAATGGTTATTCTTGAACTTGTGTAATTAAATACAGTTACTGTTTAGTGCCTTAGGCATTAATTATGGGGATTAAGTCAGCTTAATCCCCATTTGAGTATGAAAAGGTATAGCTTAAAAAATATAATAATTAAAGGTTGTTGTATTTTTTAAACTATACTACAAGGATGGTGAACAACATGGATTTTATGGTTAAGGCAAATAATTTAAAATATGAATACACCAGAACATTTGAGGCAGACAAAGAAACACGAACAGAGACTTTTCTGGCATTAAACGATGTAAATATTAATATTAAAAAAGGCAGTTTTGTTGCAATTTTGGGTCATAATGGCTCTGGCAAATCAACTTTTGCAAAACAAATTAATGCTTTAATTACACCAACTGATGGCACTTTGTGGGTTAATGGCTACGATACTAAAAAGGAAGAATTTGTTTGGGACATTCGCCAAAGTGCAGGTATGGTTTTCCAAAATCCGGATAATCAAATTGTGGCAACTATTGTTGAAGAAGATGTAGCTTTTGGTCCTGAAAATCTTGGAATTGAGTCATCTCAAATACGAAAAAGAGTTGATTCGGTGCTTGAGGCAGTTGGGATGAGTGCATTCAAAAGGCAGGCACCAAGTAAACTTAGTGGCGGACAAAAGCAGAGGATAGCCATAGCTGGAGTTCTGGCTATGAAGCCTAAATGCATAGTTTTGGACGAGCCAACAGCTATGCTAGACCCTGAAGGTCGTAAAGATGTAATGGAAACAATTACACGTCTTAACAAAGAAGAAGGTATTACAATTGTGCATATTACCCATTATATGGATGAAGCTGTTAAAGCAGACAATGTAATTGTTATTGATAATGGTATTGTGGTTATGGAAGGTACACCAAAAGAGATATTTGTTCAGGTGGATAAGCTTAAGGCTTACGGTTTGGATGTTCCGCAGGTGACGGAGGTTGCCTACAACCTCAGAAAACGAGGAATAAACATTCCGGCAGACATACTTACTCCAGAGGAAATGGTAGGTGCTATATGTCAATTAAAATTAACAATTTAACTCACATTTATAATGAAGGAACAGCTATGGCAAAAACAGCTATAGACGATATAAATTTGGAAATTAGCGACGGTGAATTTATTGGTCTGATAGGTCATACTGGAAGTGGAAAAAGCACGCTAATTCAACATTTAAATGCACTTATTAAGCCATCCAGAGGTGAAATATTACTTAACGGTGTGGATATAAATGCTGAAAAATCAAAGCTAAAGTCTATAAGGCAAAGAGTTGGTCTCGTTTTCCAGTACCCAGAACATCAACTTTTCGAAATGACTGTATATAAAGATGTTTGTTATGGACCAACAAACCTTGGTTTAAGTGAAGTTGAAATTGACCAAAGGGCAAAAAAAGCCCTTGAGACTGTTGGCATAGGCGAGGAAATTTATGAAAAATCCCCGTTTGAGCTAAGTGGCGGTCAAAAAAGACGTGTTGCTATCGCAGGAATATTGGCTATGCAGCCTGATGTGCTTATTTTAGACGAGCCCACCGCAGGACTTGACCCAAAGGGAAGAGATGAGATACTTAATGCTATAGATGAAATGCACAAAAGGCTGGGTATTATAGTTATTCTTGTATCTCACAGCATGGAAGATGTTGCCCGACTTGTAGACCGCATCATTGTAATGCACCATGGGAAGATTGTGGTCACAGGAACTTCAAAAGAAGTGTTTGGACAGGCAAAGATGCTTGAAAGCATTGGTCTAGCAGCACCGCAAGTAAGTTATGTTATGATGGGACTTAAGGAAAAAGGTTTCAATGTACCACAAGATGTTTATACAATTGATGAAGCAACAGAGGTGCTTTATTCTATGTTAAAGCAGGTGAAATAGATGATACGAGACATTACAATTGGACAATATTATATGGTTGATTCGCCAATACATAGCCTTGACCCACGTCTTAAGCTTATTGCTACATTTGTGTACGTAATTTGCTTATTTATCATTAACGACGTGTATACCTATGCCTTTTCGATGTTGGCATTGGCTGGAATAATTGCAGTTTCAAAAGTGCCACTCAAATTTATTATGCGTGGTATTAAAAGCATTATCGTAATTATTATTTTTACGGCAATAATAAATGTGCTAACTACAAAGGGAACGCATGTATTATATGAGCTAGGCTGGTTCACTGTAACCCTAGAGGGTGTTTATATGGCTACAAAGATGGTTGTTAGGCTAATAATGCTTATTGTAAGTTCTTCACTACTAACACTTACAACAACGCCTATTCAGCTTACAGATGGCATTGAGTACCTTTTAAAGCCTTTTCAAAAAATAGGTGTCCCATCTCACGAAATAGCTATGATGATGACTATTGCGTTAAGGTTTATACCTACTTTGCTAGATGAAACAGACAAAATTATGAAAGCACAGCAGGCAAGGGGTGCAGATTTTGAAACAGGTGGGCTTATGGAGAAGGCAAAAAGCCTTGTACCAATTCTGGTACCATTGTTTATTTCCGCATTTAGGCGTGCAGATGAGCTTGCAATGGCAATGGAAGCAAGGTGTTATCATGGTGGAGATAACAGAACAAGAATGAATGTAATGGCACTGCAAAAAAATGATTATTATGCTATGGCGGTAATTTGCGGATTTGTGGTTTGCCTTATTATAATTATGTTGGTGATGTAATGAAAAGAAAAATATTACTTACAGTTTCATATGATGGCAGTGGATATTACGGATGGCAGAAACAGGCAGATAAAACCTATCCAACTGTTCAGGAGGCTTTTGAGAATGCGTTGAGTAAATTTTTTCGACAAGAGATTGTTTGCATTGGTGCTAGCCGTACAGACAGAGGTGTTCACGCATTTGGGCAGAGGGCCACTATTGAAGTTGATACAACCGTACCTACTGAAAAAATTCCTCTGGCATTGCATTCTTTTTTGCCGGAGGATATAGTTGTGGTGGATGCAATTGATGTGGAGGGAGGGTTCCATCCTCGATATGATTGCGTAAATAAAACCTATGAATATAAAGTTTATAATGAAAAATTCAGAAATCCTACCTATAGGAAGTACTCCGAATTTAATCATAAAAAACTGGATATAATAGCCATGAATAACGTAGCGCAGGTGCTTGTGGGAAAGCATGATTTTAAGGCTTTTGCTGCTTCGGGTTTTAGTTCAAAAACCTCTGTGCGTACAATCTTTGCTATTTCAGTTGAAAAAAAAGACCAGTTTGTTGTAATTAATGTTACAGGTGATGGGTTTTTATACAATATGGTAAGAATTATTGCAGGAACACTTATAATGGTTGGCGAAGGGAAAATATCTAAGCCGCAGCTTGAAGAGATACTTAAAAGCTGTGATAGAACCAAAGCAGGAAAGACGGCTGGGCCTGAAGGATTGACTTTAGTGAATATTAAGTATGAAAATTATTGATAATGTGCTTGACACACGTGGGTCAATGTATTATAATTGTTCTGTTCGAGTGCCACTTTTAAACTCGTTAGCCCCGAGTTTTAAATATAATAATGTAGTGGTTTTTAAGTTTTTTTAAGCTTGAAGCATCCCACACGCTGACGGCAGACGAAAAATTTGAAAACGGTTAAGTTTTGAGGAGGTTATTAACTATGAGAACAACATACATAGCTAATCCAGCTAATATCGAAAGAAAATGGTATGTTGTAGACGCTAGTGGTAAAACATTGGGCCGTCTTGCATCAGAAATTGCAAAGGTACTAAGAGGAAAGAATAAACCAGTTTATACATCATTTGTTGATACGGGCGATTATGTGATCGTTGTAAATGCAGAGAAAATTGCTGTAACAGGTAAAAAGTTAGACCAGAAAATCTATACACACCACACAGGTTACATTGGTGGTTTAAAGCAGATTACTTTAAAAAGAATGTTGGAAACAAAGCCAGAAGCAGTTATTACACATGCTGTAAAAGGTATGCTTCCTAAAAATACACTTGGTAGAAATATGATTAAGAAACTTCATGTTTATGCAGGCCCAGAACATGGTCATGCGGCACAGAAACCAGAAGTTTTAGAAATCAACGCTTAATAGAATTCGGAAGGAGGAAGCAAAATGGCAGTAGCAAGATATTACGGTACTGGTAGAAGAAAATCTTCTATAGCTAGAGTATATTTAGTACCTGGCAACGGAAATATTACTATAAATAAAAAGAATATTGATGAATACTTTGGTCTCGAAACATTAAAGCTTATTGTTCGTCAGCCACTTGAGCTTACAGAGACAGGAGCTAAATTTGACGTTTTGGTTAATGTTCATGGCGGTGGTTACACAGGTCAGGCAGGTGCAATAAGACACGGTATTTCAAGAGCTTTACTTGAGGCAGATGCAGATTACAGACCATCTTTAAAGAAGGCTGGTTTCTTAACTCGTGACCCAAGAATGAAGGAAAGAAAGAAATATGGACTTAAGGCAGCTCGTCGTGCTCCTCAGTTTAGTAAGAGATAATTTTATACAAAATGTAAACCCCGAGAATGTTATATTTTCGGGGTTTTGTTTGTCATTAGGGTAAGTTAAGGCTAATTAAATAAAATTAGAAATAATAATAGTATCATATTTAGACATATTGTTCAGGGTTTGGTTAAATTTTCAAAAATATGTATTAATGAAAACTATTTTATGTTATTATGTAGAATGTGAATGTATAGTTAAAATGGATTTTATATTTTAATTACCTAGGAGGGATAGCATAAAATGGCGATCAATGAGCAACTTAAACAAGATTCATCTGTGCTTATGGGTGAACTGAAGGCCGCAAACAAAAATATGGGAAAGGTTATTAATGCAATTAGGCAAATTGCAAAGCAAACAAATCTCATATCATTGAATTCAGCAATTGAAGCTGCTCGTGCTGGTGAAGCGGGTAGAGGATTTAGTGTTGTATCTGATGAAATTAAAAAGCTAGCAACAGAAAGCCTTCACACAACTGAAGAAAGTACAGAAATTATTGATGTGATTCGGAAAAAGGCAAATGAAGTTATGGCCGTAAGAACGGCAGATGTGGCATATGATACCATTGATAAGATAGATAGAAATTTGTTTGAAAGAAATTGTGACGCACAGGCTTGGGCAAAGTTTGATAAAGTAGTTAACTTTCTTTCAAATCCAAGTACAGAAAATGCTTCAGTAGCCTGTGCACTCTTAAAAAACTTGGTTGATATTTACGAAGTTTATATTGACCTATTCGTAATTAATGCTGAAGGTGAAATAATTGCATCAGGTGTAAAGAGAGAACTAATTGGCACTAGTGTAAGTGATAAAGACTGGTTTATTGAAGCAAAGAATGCAAATAATATTTCAGTTAGTGATTTATATTTATCTTCTATGGATAATCTTTATACAGTTGCTTATACATGTCCAGTTAAAAATAAAGAGGGACAAACTTTGGGATATTTTTCAACGCGTTTTAACTGGGATTTTATTTATGATATAATTGATTCAGCAAAGGTTGGGGAAAAAGGAGATATTTGGATTATAAATAAAGAAGGCTTTGTTATTGCCTGCAGAAACCGTAAGGGTATATTAGTGGATAATATTAAAAACATTAAAGCGGCACAAAATGCCATGAATAACGAAAAATATGGGTATATTTTAGAAAATGATTCTTATGGAAATTCAAACATATATGGTTATGCCCATACAAGAGGGTATAATTCATATAAAGGAAAAAATTGGTCTGCGGTTATTAGAGAGACTATTTAAGACTTTACATAAAATGAAAGTAACATAGGTAACTGACAAGTAGATTTAAACAAAAAATAAGGCGCTGAAGATCATTTTGGTTTTAGGGTCTTATTTATGTGAAAAAATACCTATTTGTAAAAAAAGTAAGAATGATAATATAGAATGTACATGGTTGTTGAAATGCTAAAAATGTGCTATAATGAACATTTAAGGGGGATGCATATATGGTAGATGAAAATAACCTTAATTCAGTAGTTGATGAAGATATACTATATTGTAAAAGTGTTTGGAATAAGTACTCTCATGATGCGGAACAGATGGAAAGCTTGTTTAATGCTATGCTTTTTAAGTATGTTGATGTTATAGAGGGTTTTGCAGATGGTATGGAGGTTATTTCTGCCTATGAGGAAAAGGCGAAGGTAGCGGAAGCCCTTAGAAATAATGTTGATTTAATTATTAAAAGATTAGAAATTTTTAAAGCACTTGGATATAGATGCCAAAGCCTAAAGGACTACTATCTTATGGAAGACGTTAGTGGACATGAAGTTAATGTAGGTTTTAACGAAGCACGCAGTATTGTAGCTGAAATAGCAAGGATTGGTGTAATAGAAAAAAAAGAAATTATAGATAAAATAGATGAAATAGAAGAAATTTGTATATCGATAGACACAAAAAAAGCAAAATGGGACAAACTAAGACCGTATGTACTATGGGCATCGGGCAAAGATGTTGAAATTGCTATGTTGGCATTGTCACTTATACAGAAAATCAATTAATGCAGATGAGGTAATTTTAATGAAGAGTGTAGCAAGCTTTGCACTAGGGTGCAAGGTAAATCAGGTGGAAAGCGAAGCAATTGCAGAAGCTTTTGCTAAAAGAGGTTACAGTGTTGTAAATATTGATGAAAGTGCTGACGTATATGTAATTAACACATGTACAGTAACAAATTTTGGAGATAAAAAAAGCCGTCAGCTTATCAGAAGGTGTAAGAAGCAAAATCCCAAGGCATTAGTTGTGGTTGCAGGTTGCTATGCTCAAACAGCGCCAGAGGAAATAAAAGCAATTGAAGGCGTTAATATAGTGTTGGGAACCAAGGGAAGAAATAATATAGTTGATGAAGTTGAAAAATATAATGCAGAAATGGGCATTGTGAATTACGTGGGCGAAATTATGGAAGAGAGAAAGTTTGAGCCTATTTCAATTCACAAGCTTATGGGAAGAACACGTGCATATCTGAAAATACAAGACGGCTGCAGTCAGTTTTGCTCTTATTGTATTATTCCATATGCAAGAGGTCCGGTAAGAAGCAGGCCAGAGGAAGATGTAATTAGCGAAGTTAAAATTCTTGCAGAAAATGG
>JAQVIB010000099.1 GCA_028695945.1 Lachnospiraceae bacterium | reverse complement strand
ATAGATGAATTGACAGCCATGGTTGAGGCACAAAACGCTATTGTTGAGAAAAGAAGCCAAGAAATACAAACAAAGGATATTTCTTTAGAAACTTTAACATCGCAAAACGATGTGCTTAACAAAACAATAACTACACTTCCACAAAATATTGACAGAATAATGATACAAAATGAAAAGCTTAGTGCTTTAAACAAAACTATTACGCAAAAGCTTGAGGAAGCACAAAAAGCTACTGTTGATGAAATTGCGGAAAAGACTGATATTTACATAGAAAAATTAATTTTGGCAAGAAGATTAGATGAAGCACAGCTTAAGCTTAATTTGTATAATGAAAAAGCTTCTAGCAGTATAGAAAAAAGTATTTTAAAATATGATGAAATTAAAGCTAAATAAATTTCCATTAAGTTAAGTTAATATTTTTTAAGGAAAACAAAAATAGTCCAGTGATAACATTAGGGCTATTTTTTGTTTATAATGGAAAGATTTGGTAGTGTTTACACGATTCAGTTTTGTGCATAGTAATTTTATAGTCGCTTTGACGGTGATTTCGGTTAAAATGTATTGAATTTTGTACAAAACGCACTGAAAAAATATTGAAAAAAATTTCAAGTTATGATATTATAGATATATATAAATTAAAGCTTTGAAGGGCAGATGATGTATCCGTTTAATTTATATACTGAAATAATTTAATGTTTTTATACTTATGGGACTGTTGGTGAGGGGGTTTTGTTATGAGCATGGTACTTAATAAATTGGAAAAGAAGCTTAATTGCTTGTTTATTTCTGATCTTCCAAGGGTTTGCTCCAAAAAGGACTTACTGGATGTGCTTACAAAAGGAGATGAAGAAAATTTCTCGCTTGATGAGTGGAATGATGCCATTAGATATGTGCTTAGAACAGATTGTACCTTCTTTTCACTGGAGGAAATAAAAGAATTTCTTTTAGATTAACATCTATTAAATTTTAGGTATAAAAGGCAGAGGTTATTACTCTGCTTTTTTTAGTATGATTTTTACAAACAATTTGCAATATGTTATAATTCTAGAAAAATAATGTATAGTGTAAGAATGAGGGGTTGCATGTATATTATAAGCAAAATAATCAAAAGTCTTATTGTTATGCTAATTTCCCTTTTTATGGTTGGGGTTGGATTTATTCCAGTTTTGGCCCAGGAGGATAATGGCGTTATTCGAGTTGCCTTTTTTCAGATGGATGGGTTTAACGAAACAGATGAAAATGGAAAGCATAGTGGATTTGGTTACGAATATCTTAGAGAAGTAGCAAAATACACAGGATGGAAGTATGAATTTGTTTCAGCAATACAAGTAAAGGATTTTAGAGGAAATCCAACGGGTGAAATAAAGCCGCTTACTTATTCGGCGGCAATGGAAATGGTTAAAAACGGAGAACTTGACATAGTTGGTATGGTTGAAAAAAACAACGAAACGGAAAGGATTTTTGAATTTCCACAGTTGGATGTATGCAGGCAATACGGAGTATTATCTGTTTTAGAAAATGACACGAGAATTAATATAAATGACCCAAGAACATTGGACGGTATTAAAGTTGGTGTTATTAGGGGTGTTGCAAAAAATATGGATATGTTGGAATATTTAAAAAAACAGGGAATTAAAAAATATTCCATTATCTCTTTTCAAAATCAGAAGGAATTAAGCGATGCTCTTCATAATAATGATGGATTAATAGATGCTATGTACACAACCAGCCTACGCAATATTGAAAATGAAAAAGTAATTTTAAAATGGAAGCCAAAGCCATATTACTTTGTTACAGGTAAGGGCAAAAATGAAATAATAGAAAAAATTGATTATGCACAAGAATTGATGGAGATTAACACACCATCATTTAAGGAACATCTAAGTCCCAAATATTATTCGGTGTCCCCAAGTGATGTTCTGATGTTAACAAAAGATGAAAAACAATATATCAATGAACATCCAACGGTTACGGTAGCAGTGGATTCATCGTGGATACCAATAGAATATTACGATAATGAAACAAATACCTACAAGGGAATAATAGCGGACATTCTTACCAAGGTGGAAGAACGCACCGGACTTAAATTTAATTACGTTGTTGCAAACAGTTATGAAGAAGCTATAGATTTAGTGAGGGATGGAAAAGCACAGGTACTTTCAGGCATTGTTAATGACTATTATATTGCAGACCAGCTTAATTTAGATGTTACAGTGCCTTATGTGGAGATTAATATGAGTGCAGTAACAAAAAAGAATATTACCAATCTTTATGATGAGAATAATTTAGTAGCGGTAGTAAGTGGTTATTCAACAAATGAAATTTTCAAAAAAAGTATGCCTAAAAATACTTTTGTTTACTATGATTGTACAGAGGAATGCCTTGATGCTGTGAAAAAAGGGAAGGCAGATGTAGCATTTGTTTCAACCTACAGTGCAGAGTATCTTATGCATATGCCTAAATATAATTCGTTGGTGGCTTTTTGGATGACCGATTTTGGTGTTCAAATGGGCTTTGGTTTGAATAATGAGGAAAATAAGCAGCTTTACCATATAATGAACAAAACTGTTGGGTTAATTACAAAGCAGGAAATTGACGAAATTGTTGTAAAAAATGTGCTTAGTGCTACAGATTATGAAAACTGGGAATATTTGTTTTATCGTCACCCCACTGAAGTAAGTTTAATTTTTATGTTTGTAATACTTATTTTGGCATTTAGCGGGATACGTTTGAGAAATGCTGAATTGAGGAATAGAAAACAGAGACTTCGGGATGAGGAACGGTTCAGAATTGCTATATCAAAAACCAATATATGTGTTTGGGATTTAGATATAATAAATAAGCAAGTAATAAATACGGAAAGCTCAATGGAAATTTATGGTACACCAAAAGTTATAGTTAACATTCCTGAAAGTTTAATAAATTCGGGTGTTTACCATCCTGATGATGTGGAAATTATACGTGATGCTTATAAAAGAGTTTACGCAGGGGAAACAGATGTTAAGTATACTTACAGAATAAAAAACGTTATGCCACAAAGCAAATTTTTAGGAGAATATAGATGGGAAAAAAGTATTTATACTACTATTTATGATGCGGAAGGAAAACCACTGCGTGCAGTTGGCGTTGCCGAAAATGTTACACAAAGAATGATGGATTTAGAAAAAAAGAAAAAGGCGGAGCAATTTAGGGCGGCGACGGTTGAAGGCTCAATTGCATTTCTTGAAATTGATTTAGATGAAGAAGAAGTTTTATTCTGTGATAAAACTTTTGAACCTTATAAGAATTCATACGGAAATCTAAAAATTAGTGACGCAGTTGAAAAAATTGGTAGGAAATATGTGCATAGTGCTGATTTTTCAAAAATGGCAAGATTTTTTGATGTGTCGATGCTTCGCAAGAAGTATGAAAAAGGAATTACAGAAGCTTATAGAGAGATTAGAATTAAAAGCAGAACTCATGGAAATATTTGGTGTGCTTTCGTTATCAATCTTGTTAGAGACGAGGATTCAGGGCATATAATTGGCTATTTTACAGCTAAAAATGTTGATGAGCGTAAGAAGTATGAGCTTTCCCTTAAAAACAAGGCTGAGCAAGATATGCTGACAGGAATGTATAACCGCAATACATTTGAAGGAATGACCAAAAAAGCACTTGCGGACAGACGAAATACAACTTTTTTAAGTGCATTTATGGTTATTGATATTGACAATTTTAAATCGATAAATGATACAATGGGACATGATTGCGGAGATGAGGCAATTAAGCTTGTAGCAAATGCACTTAGGTTAGCTTTTAGGGCGAATGATATTTTGGGGCGTCTTGGCGATGATGAGTTTGTGGTATTTATGAACCGAGTTGTAACACCAGAGGACGTTGAAAAAAAAGCAGAAATTGTGTGCGAGACTATAAGGAATATTGTAAGCAAAAAATATCATGACCTTAAAATAACAGTGTCGGTTGGTGTTGCAATTACAACAGAAGATGTTAAAACCTTTGATATGCTTTACAAAAAGGCTGATGATGCGTTGTATGTTGCTAAAAACAATGGAAAAAATGGGTTTTGGGTGTATAATAGAGAAAAATAAAATTAATAGGAGAAGTGTATGCTTTTATCTGCTGAAAATATATCAAAAAATTACGGAATGAAACAGTTGCTAAATGGGGTTTCTATTTACCTTAATGAAGGTGACAAAATTGGAATTATTGGAATTAATGGAACAGGGAAAAGCACACTGCTAAGAATATTGGCAGGAGTAGAGGAGCCTGATGTTGGCAAGGCTTGGTTTAATCCTAATTTACAGATTAGCTTTTTGAGGCAAAACCCACCAATGCAAGAAGAATTAACTGTTCTAGAGCAAGTATTCGAAAATCTTTCTAATCAGTTTAGACAGCTTAACGAATATGAAGCAAAGGCAATGCTTTCAAAGTTGGGAATACATAACTTTGAGCAAAAAATAGGCACACTTTCAGGAGGACAGAAAAAAAGAGTTGCACTTGCAGCGGCACTTATTCATCCGGCAGATGTGCTTATTCTTGATGAGCCTACAAATCACTTGGATAGTGACATGGTAACATGGCTTGAAGGATATTTAATCAAGTTTAAGGGCGGTATAGTTATGATTACCCATGATAGGTATTTTCTTGACCGTGTGGTAAACAAAATAACTGAGCTAGACAAGGGAAATCTTTATAGCTACTATGCAAATTATTCTAAATATCTTGAGCTTAAAGCACAGCGTGAAGATATGGCACAGGCAACAGAAAGAAAGCGACAGGCAATACTAAAAAAAGAATATGCTTGGATAATGCGTGGAGCAAGGGCAAGAAGCACAAAAGCTAAAGGTAGAATTGAAAGATATGAGGAATTAAAAACAATTTCCTCTCCGGAGGTAGATGAAAAAGTACAGCTTTCATCCCTATCCAGCCGTTTAGGTCGAAAAACCATTGAGCTTAAAAATATAAGTAAGGCGTTTGATGGAAGAACAGTTATAAACGATTTCAGCTACAATATAATACGTAATGACCGCATTGGAATTGTTGGGCAAAATGGTGCGGGGAAAAGTACGTTGCTTAACATGATTTGCGGACGAATTAAGCCAGACAGTGGAGCAGTTGAGGTTGGCGGAACGGTAAAAATTGGATATTTCTCACAAGAAGGCAGAGAACTTGACCTAAATGAGAGGGTAATAGATTTTATAAAAAACATAAGCAACGAAATTAAAACTGGGGAAGGCACTTTTTCAGCCAGCCAGATGTTGGAGAAGTTTCTGTTTTATCCCGACTTGCAGTATGCAAAAATTGGTGCGTTAAGCGGTGGCGAAAAACGTAGACTTTATTTGCTTAGTATACTTATGGATGCACCCAATATTTTACTTTTGGATGAACCTACAAACGATTTGGATATTGAAACACTTACTATTTTGGAAGATTATCTTGAAAGCTTTGGCGGAGCAGTTATTGCGGTATCGCATGACCGTTATTTTTTAGATAAACTTGCTGAATTTATATTCGAGGTTAAAACCGATGGCAGTATAATTCGTTATATTGGCAATTATTCGGACTTCGAGGAAAATAGAATTATTGAGGAAAAGCAAGCAGTTTGCAAAACAGTTGAAGAGAAGAAAGAAACAGCAATTAAACCTAAAAAGCTTAAATTTTCTTATAACGAACAGCGTGAATATGAAACAATTGCAGATGATGTAGCAAAGCTAGAGGCGGCTGTTGAAAAAAATGCGGCTGATATGGAAAAGGCTGTTAGTGACTACACTAAGCTGAACGAACTTATGGCACAAAAAGAAGAGTTGGAAGCAAAACTTAGTGAAAAAATGGAGCGGTGGATTTACTTGGAAGAACTGGCTGAAAAAATTGAAGGGCAGAAGTAATGAAAAGAGGTGACCCGTGGGCATTTTTAGGGACTATAAAAACAGAACAATTACAGGGGCAATAGCTATTGTTATAGTTGCCTTATTTGTTGGAACGGCGTTTTTTTGTTACACAAGTGGCGTTAAAAATGCAAAACTGGTGTATGAAGCCACTAAGCCGAAGATAACAGGGGCAATCCTAAAACAGCAGATAATGGAAGTTAAGGAGCTTACAACTGTAGAATACAACTATACAACTATGGGTCAGTTTGAAAATAGTACGGATTTTTACGGTATGAAAGTGCCTTTTACTACAAAGAAATTTATTGTAAGCTATGATGGAAATATAAGGGCAGGCGTTGACTTGACCAGTATAGAAATTGATGTAACTGAAACAGTAATTACAGTAACGTTGCCTAAGGCAGAGATATTATCACATGAAGTTGATGAGGGCAGTTTTCAAATTTATGATGAGAAGAACGGTATTTTTAATAAGATAAAACTTGAGGACTATAATAGATTTCAGATTGAACAAAAAAAGACTATGGAGGATAAGGCACTTAGTAGCGGAATATTAACAGAAGCATATGATAATGCACAAAATATTGTAAGAAACATGATTCAAATTGCAACAAACGACAACGAATATAAAGTGATAATTAAAGAAAAATAATTAAAACATCCTGTGGAATAAGACTTTCATAGGATATTTTTATATATAATTATAATCTTTTATTGACATTATACTTACAATAAGGTTTATAGTTTTGTTTATAGCAGAGCTGTTTAACAATAAGGTTTGTGTTGATGTGACACTTAAACATGAGGTGAAAAAATGAAGGAATTGTATACAATAGGCGAAACGGCAAGTCTTTTAGGTATTTCTACCCAAACTTTAAGGTATTATGATAAAATTGGGCTACTTTCGCCAGGGCATACAGACCCTAATACAGGGTACAGGTATTATTTTTACAATCAATTTCATTATATAGATAGAATTAAATATCTTCAAGGCTTTGGCATGCCATTGGATAATATAAAAAAAATAATTCACAGCGGACGTGTAGACAGTCTTTTGCCCTATCTTAGACAAAAGAAGCAGGAATCCATTGATGAATTGGATAAAATTAAAGCTAGAATTGATGACATAGACTGGTATATAGACTATTTTACTTATTTGGACAAGGACGAAAATGCTGATTTTTTGTACAAGGTTCAGATTGAGGAACGGTATATAATAAAAGTACCGTGCTTCTATGGAGAAGCACTAGCTAATATGGAAATTCGTCTTGCTAAGGCAAAAAGCCAAAAAAGCTATGCAGATTTAAGCTTTAGAAGGCAGTATGGTTATAAAATTGACGTTACTTCTCTTATGAAAAAGGAATTCTATCCCAAGGAATATTTTGTATATTTAAGGGAAAAACCAAAAATTGACCCAAAGTTTTACGAAATTTTGCCAGCGGGTGAATATTTGTGTTTTAGAACAAGAATTTTGGAGGAAAATTGGAATCCAGACGTGCTTACAGAATATTTTGAGAACAAAAAAGTGCCTAAGCTTGCACTTGCAATGGAATTTGAAGATAATTTAGTAGAGTATTCAAAGGCTTGGTACGAAATACAAATTTTATTATGAAATTAAAACCAATATGGCTACTGCTGGTTTGTTTAACGAGAATAAC
>JAQVIB010000003.1 GCA_028695945.1 Lachnospiraceae bacterium | reverse complement strand
GTACCCAAAATTCACCCAGTTCCACTATGCTTTCTTGGTCTTCACCTGTATAAAGCACACTTACAGCACCTTCGCCCTTAACACTTACTCCGCCATTTACTGCCCTAACCTCTTTTTGCGAAAGAGTTACATCGCACTCTAAAATTTGACCTATGTTAGGTTTGCTTCGGTCTATATTAAGCTGTTCCTTAATTACAAACCTGTCCTTTTTGTTATTTGTGCTTTTATTCATTGCCACTGTGCATGTTTTAAGCTGAAGCCCATTGCCTATAGCATCTTGCAACACCTCATTTGTTTGTTTTTCCCATGCACAATCAGAAACTGTAACTATTGCCTTCACGCCAACCTTTCGGTCGTTAATCAGCTTATACTCCAAGTGTGTAAGCTTCACCCATGTTTGAACATCACTAAGCCTAGTAACCCCATCTATGTTTATAAAATCTTCAAAGGTAAGTATATCTTGCATACTATGTACAGGTTTTTCTGCTTTTTTTGCAATATATATTATGCTTAAACGCAGTCCACCCTTAAACCCTACCCTATCCTCTGCTGCTTTGTCCTCCTCAATGTATGGTTGTGCCTCAACTCGTAAAACCTCGGCAATATCCGGCTTAATATCAGGCACAATTATATCACCCTCCAATAGTACCTGGGTTGTGCCTCTGCCTATGGTTTCGTAAGTTTCTTTGTCCGTTTTTATCAATTCAAATGGCATATTTACCCTCCTTTAGCTTCGTCTACTATCTAATTATATTAGCAAAAAAAAAGTTTATGCCTTTGAAATGAATAGCAGTCTAAAAATATATTTAAGCCTAAGAATATTCCATATAGAATTTGTAAATCCATAGTTTAATGTTATGATTGAAACACAGTGCCTATTATGATAAAATAATCGCTACACTATTGTAACCCGCTTAAAATAGCTTTTAACAACGTGTAGAAAAATTATTTAATTGAAAAAGGAGGATTTATGAAAAAATTCATAAGCATATTACTTATTTTGTTACTAACCTTATCTGGATGTGGCTCGCCAAAAGAGCCAACTGCGGCTAACTCTGATATTGTTTCACAAGAGCTGAATACAGTTGTTGTTCATACAGTACATAGTTATGTATATGCACGATTGCTTACAGATAAGTTGGTTTCAATTGATATTAACTCAATACCTCGTGAGGATTTATATGCCCTTGTGGATGAAACCCAAAAAGCTTGGGAAGCAACAAATAAAATGGCACAAGTTATTCCTGCCGTTGCAGATAAAGAAACAAGTACTGTAAGTATGTCTAACTCACTTCCACAAAATAAAAGCCAATTTTCCCTGGGAATGGTGCAAACTGTTTATGGTGCAAATGAAGCTTAAGAATGGGCAAATAAAATAACAAGTCAATATGACGCTGTTAAAGGTGCAAACAAGTTAAAACAGTTGGGTGAACAACTGGGTGTAGATGCAAAAACTGCTTTTAAGCAACTTACCATGGCACAAAATATTCTTCATGGTGAAGCAGCAAATGAAGAAGCCGACCTTTATCAAAAATGGATGGATTATGCCGCAACCACTAAAACAGTGTGTAAAACCGGTCTTTTTATAGGCGGAACAATCGCTACCGCAGGTGGAGTTTCCGCACTTGCAGGAGGTGCAACCTTAGGTCAATCTGCTGGTATAATTGTTAGCGGAGTTGATGTAATTATAGATATAGGTGCAACTTCCAGTAATATAGTTTTAGGGGAAAACAATAACGTATATGTTGAATTTGATAAGATGAAAAACAGCTTTGCTCCTGTTTCATTTGTTTTTGGAATTGCAGGTTTTGACAGTGCCACAGCAGGTGAAAAATTGGCTTTTATAGGCGATAACCTTGCTGACTGGTTTTACGAAAATAAAATTGCTGGTTTTAAACTAAATGGTACTAAAGTTGATAAAGACAGCATATGGCAAATTAATACCAACGGAAAGACCCCAGAGGAAATTGAAAAAGAGATTATTGCAGTTGGTGCCCAACCACCTGAATTTACAGAGAAAACTTTGGATGATTTGATTGAGCAAACTTCAATTAATATTGATGAGTATATAAACAAATTAAAGTCTATTTTCGAACAGTTCCCTGTGGAAGAAGAGCCAATTACCCAAGAGGAAACACAAGCAACACCACCAGCAGCAAGTAACTCCAGCGATATTACAGCTATTATAGGCAAATACAGTGGCAGCGTTACCTCCTATGACCCTGACGGTAAACCTGTAACCTCATCTCCTGAACCTGTGGAGTTTGAAATGAAACTAAACGGAGACCAGTTGATTTTTCATAGTGGGGAAGATGCTGAGGATTCCGTAGTGTGCAATTATGACAGTGCTACAGGTAAGGCTGTTTATCAGTCATCCGAAATTTCTTTGGAGCTGAACTTTGACACGCAATCAAAGCCCATTACATGTACTATGTTTCAAACCGTGGAATGGGATGGCACGTTTACAGCAAATGGAAGTGCAACAAAAGTTCAGTAACGTAATTGGTTTATTAATACTTTTTGTGAAGAATAAAGCCGTAACCCATATTTTAGGTTACGGCTTATGTTTTTCTATTGAGCTACTTCAACTGCCTCTGCTTCGGCGGCTTCTAATTCTGCCAGTGCAATCTTGTATTTTTCAAGAACTACAGACTGAATTTTTTCACGGGTTGAGGCATTAATTGGGTGAGCAATGTCACGAAATTCGCCTTCTGTTGTTTTTCTGCTTGGCATAGCAATAAATAAACCTTCGTCCCGTTCAATAACCTTAATGTCATGAACAACAAACTCGTTATCAAAGGTTACCGATATAACAGCCTTCATCTTTCCTTCCTTGTTTACTTTTCTTACTCTTACGTCAGTAATTTCCATAAATCAAGTCCACCCCTTTTTTGTCGGCGAAACTAACCCCGTTTCTTCCAAAGTAAAGAGTCAGTTCCACTAGTTGTAATAATGCATCACGTCTTTACATAACTGAACCTTTCTTTAGCACCACAGGGTTATCTTCTTCCCCTACAATGTGCTTGCCTTCTGAAATAACAACATTCTTATCGAACACTGCATTTTCAATAACACAATTGTTGCCAATATAGCAACCCTCCATAATAATGGAGTTTTTTACTACGGCGTTTTCGCCTATATATACCCTTCTGAATAAAACAGAGTGGTTTATATTTCCATTAATAATGCTTCCTCCGCCTGCAATGGTGTCTGCCACTTCTGCACCAAAATTATATTTAACCGGTGGCTCATCCTTAGGCTTTGTTGTTGTGTAAGGATATTGCTTAACAAATATATCTCTTACTTCTTGCTTAAGAAAATCCATGTTGGTGTTATAATAATCTTTTATACCGCCACCAACATTGCTCCAATATCCATCAAATTTGTAGCCTTTAATGGTAAGCTTTCTGCGGAAGCGAATAATAATATCTTTAACAACATCATATCTTCCCTCCGGAACTATCTGCTCTAAAAGCTCTATAAGAAGGGTTCTGGAAATAATATATATTCCTAGGGATGCACAGTTCGTTTGAGGTTCAATAGGCTTTTCCTCAAACTCTAGTATCCTGTTGTTTTCATCCATCTGCAAAATACCAAACTTGGTAAGATCCTTATCCATAATTTCCTTGTATACAACAGTAATATCCGCACCCGACTCTTTGTGGTACTGAATTACATCACGGTAATTCATTTTGTATACCGCATCTCCTGAAGCAATTACCGCATAGGTTTCATTACTTTTTTTAAGGAAGGAAATGTTTTGGTAAATAGAATCGGCAGTTCCTCTGAACCAAAAGGAATTATCGGTGCTAATGTAAGGTGTAAACACAAATAAACCGCCTTGCTTGCGTCCAAAATCCCACCATTTAGAGCTTGCTAAGTGGTCGTTAAGGGAACGGGAATTGTACTGTGTTATAACAGCAACCTTGCTTATTCTTGAGCTGGACATATTGCTAAGAGGAAAGTCTATAGTTCTATAGCATCCACCTATGGGCATAGCACTTGCCGCCCTGGTATTTGTCAACTCTCCTAAACGCATTTCACTGTTACCACCTGCTAAAATTATACCTATTGCTTTCATATTTCAACCCCCTCTTTTATGACCGACATTCCACTTTCAAGCTTCATATCAGGGTAGTCTTGTGTCTGTGTTTTACCAAATATCACGCAGTTTTTCCCAATTTCCACACCATCTGGTACAGTTGTATCTTCACCCATAACGGTAATTCCTGTGTTATAAATAGATGGCTTGTCTTTATTTGGCACATTTTCACCTATTCCCATTTTTACATTCTCACCCACTGTGCATTCTTCGTCAATAATGCATCTGTCTATGATTGAATTTTTGCCTATGGTGCATTTGCTCATAATAATAGAGTCCTTAATTACGCAACCTTCTTCAATTATAACCTCTGGGCCTAAAACCGAGTTATACACCTCTCCGTAAACCTCGCACCCGTCTGAAATAATACTCATTTTAACCTTTCCGTTTGCACCCACATATTGCGGTGGCTGGTGGTCGGTATTGGTATAGATTTTCCAAAAATCCTCGTAAAGGTTAAAAGCAGGAAGAGTTTTAATCAACTCCATGTTAGCTTGCCAGTAGCTTTCAACTGTACCAACATCCTTCCAGTAATCACGGAAACGATATGCATACATAACTTCGTTACTTTCAAGCATTTTGGGAATGATATGATTTCCAAAATCACTGTCTGGATGCACTTTACTGTCTTGTATAAGTGCTTCCCTAAGCTTGCTCCAAGTAAATATGTAAATACCCATGCTGGCAAGATTGCTTTTCGGGTTTGCAGGTTTTTCTTCAAACTCATAAATCTTGTCGTCTTCTGTTGTGTTCATAATGCCAAAACGGCTTGCTTCCTCAATTGGTACTTCCAAAACTGCAATTGTTGCTGTACAATTATTTTTTTTGTGATATTCCAACATTTGAGAATAATCCATTTTATAAATATGGTCACCTGAAAGCACTAATACATACTCAGGGTCATTTGCATCAATAAACTCTATGTTCTGATAAATGGCATTTGCCGTTCCCGTAAACCACTCACCACTATCTCCGCCGCCTTTAACATGAGGTGCAAGTATCGTTACACCGCCATTTTTTCGGTCTAAGTCCCAAGGGATACCAATACCGATATGCTGATTCAAGCGTAGAGGTTGATATTGCGTAAGAACTCCGACATTATATACCCCGGAATTAATACAGTTACTAAGTGGAAAGTCAATTATCCGATACATACCGCCGAAGGCAACAGCTGGTTTAGCAATTTTTCGTGTTAAAATACCCAACCTACTTCCTTGTCCTCCTGCTAGTAGCATAGCAATCATTTCATTCTTACTCATGTCATCATCTCCTAATGCCCATACTTATATGGATAAGTTTTACCAAAAAAGCATACACTGCTTTATGTATTACTATTTTATCATATTTCAACACAGTAATAAATAGTTATTTCCAAATATTTGTAGCAATCTATCCAACCAAAGCTACATTTTAAATAGTTTTTTAGCATTTTTATATACCCTCTTGTAAAAATCTACAAAAGCTGCATACTATTTGCACATTTCATACAAGATAAAAGAACCTGTTTTTCCGCCACAATGTGTAAAATGCTTAATTGATTCTAAAAATTTTCTGCATATTTTTTTTCAACTAAATTCAATTAAAAAATAGAGACTTCAAAAACTGTAAAAATACTAGGGAAACTGGACTTTCCACAAATGCTGTAGTATACTTATTTGGAATTATTTTATATGAATAGAGGCGTAAACAACAATGAAGCTAGATTTTGAAAACACATATAAAAACATATATTTTATTGGCATAGGCGGCATAAGTATGAGCGGTCTTGCAGAAATATTAAACTTTAAAGGTTTGCACGTAAGCGGAACAGACGTTAAGTCATCTGATGTTACTATACATCTTGAAAGCCTTGGTATTAAAGTTAATTATGGTCATAAGGCTGAAAATATAACCGATGATATAGATTTGGTTGTATTCACTGCCGCCGTTAAAGATGATAACCCAGAAATAGTTGCCGCAAAAGCAAAAGGAATTTTGGTTATAGAAAGAAGTGACCTTTTAGGCAGTATTATGTCTTGGTATAGCCAAAGCATAGCCGTTGCTGGCACACATGGTAAAACCACAACCACCTCTATGTTAAGTGAAATATTACTTGCCGATAATGCAGACCCTACCATTTCTGTAGGTGGAATTCTTTCTACCATTGGCGGAAATACAAAAATAGGTAATTCTAAGTTTTTCCTTGCAGAAGCCTGCGAATACCACGATAGCTTTCTTAAATTCAATCCATTTGTAGCTGTTATTCTTAATGTAGAGGCTGAACATTTAGATTATTTTAAGGATTTGCACCAGATACAGACTTCATTTAAAGGCTTTGCCCAAAACGTACCTTCTGAAGGCTATGTAATTATAAATAACGACACCGTAGGCAAAGAATACATTACCAGTGACCTTAAAGCCAATGTTATTACCTACGGACTTGATAACGCTGCAAACTGGTATGCAGATAACATAATCCATGAGCCAAACGGACGTAATAGCTTTGATGCAGTCTTTAATGGTAAGATTATGGGGCGTATTGCACTGCGTATTCCAGGCGAACATAACATACTTAATGCCCTTGCGGCATGTGCGGCGGCAAATGCCCTTACCCTGCCTATGGCAAGTATAATAACAGGTCTTGATAACTATACAGGTGTTAACCGACGTTTTCAGTATAAAGGAACCTACAACGGCATTAGTGTTATAGATGACTATGCTCACCATACAACGGAAATTCGTGCAACCCTTGCGGCGGCACAAAAAGTGGAACATAAAACGCTTTGGTGCATTTTCCAGCCTCATACCTATAGCCGTGCAAAAACTTTGTTTGAAGATTTTGGAAACGCCTTTACTGATGCTGACGAAATTATAGTAACAGATATTTATGCCGCAAGAGAAAAAGACACTGGCATAATTCACTCTCGAGATATTGTGGATAAAATTAAAAGTCATGGCAAAAGTGCAAGATACATCAGCAGTTTTGACGATATAGTTGACTTCATTAAATCCACAGCACAGCCTGGTGATATGTTGATAACTATGGGTGCAGGAGATGTATATTTAGTGGGTGAAAACCTTGTAAAAGGGTAGTTATCCACGTTATCCACATAGTTGTGCACAATTTACCTAACAAAACACACAATTTCATGCCATTTTTATGTAAACAAAAAGCCAACACCTATTTTTATACGGAGTTGGCTTTTTTAACGTGAAAACCCTTGGACATTGCTCGAAACCTTGAGGGCTTCACCCTCAAACACCCACAAAGGTTTCACTGGTCAGCACTTTGCGACCCAAAGCTGCCCTACCGACAGATGGCATGTCTTTGCCATTGCATTGGTCAGCACTTTGCGACCCAAAGCTGTCCTACCGACAGATGGTATGTCTTTGCCATTGCATTGGTCAGCACTTTGCGACCCAAAGCTGTCCTACGGACAGATGGCATGTCTTTGCCATTGCATAATTGACCCATCTAAAACCGCATTAATATGCGGTTTAATAAAAATTTTTGGTCTCGCTTTTTTCAAAAAGCGAGTAGGTTTGGGCAACGCCCAAGGTTTTTCTATAGTTCCCAAGCCGCCTTTGGATTTTGTGTAGCAAATTTTCCACCACTTATCTCTAAGCAAGTTCCTGTAATGTAAGAAGCATAATCAGAGGCAAGGAATAATATTCCGTTAGCAATGTCCTCCGCTGTGCCAAACTTTCTTGCTGAAATGCTTTCCAAAAGCTTATATCCATTGTTTTCAATGTTTATAGCATTTAGGTCTGTTGCGATTAGCCCTGGAATATAGCCCACAACACGTATTCCCAAGGGTGCAAGTTCAGAAGCAAGGGTTTTTGTAAGGCTTGTAACTGCCGCCTTTGTTGCCGCATATACTCCTGTATTAACCGATGGCATAATGCTTGCAAAAGATGATGCATTAATAAGTACACCGCCCTTTGCCATTTTCTCCTTGGCAATTTTTGCCCCAATATATACAGATTTCACATTAACATTAAATAAATCGTTCCACATCTCTTCCGATGTATCCACAATTTTGCTAAAAGGCATAAACCCAGCATTGCTAATCCAAATATCTATGCCACCAAGCACTTCCTCGCAGTCATCTGCAAACTTTAAAAGCTGTTTGCTATCTCCAACGTTGCATACGTCGCTATATATCCATGTTTCAAATTCCTTTAACTTTTCAACTGCTTTGTCCAGCTTGTCCTTATTTGTTCCGCAAATTGCCACATTTGCTCCGTTTTGAGCAAAAGCCTTTGCCGCTGCAAACCCAATTCCCGAATTTCCTCCTGTTATAACAACATTTTTGCCCTTAAAATCGAATTCCATTGTAATTCCTCCTTAAAAAAACCCCGAGATTTTCATTCTCCGAGGTTTTAAATGCTTAACAATTATTTTGTTTTGTCAAAAAGGATTAACGCAATAACTACTAAATCCTCGTCACCTATATTTTCTAAACCATGACCCTCTCCAGATGGACAGTATGTAACATCTCCTGGTTCTACAATAACCTCTGTTCCATTGTCACTGTATAATCCTTTGCCGGAAAGTATAACGTAGGTTTCAGTTTCGCCATTGTGAACATGATAGCCCATAGAGCTTTTAGGTGGAAATGTAACGATGTTGAAAAGTCTGCCTGCACCTGTAAATTCGTCACCCTCAAGAATAACGTTTGGAAAAAGTGTTTCCTTGCCACCCTGTGCATGTTTCATCTCCAATTTTTTTCTTTCGTCTGCTCTTCTAACCATTTTTATTCCTCCTTATAACTTATAATTAAATGCCTAAGTTTTATTGTAAAGGCTTTTTTCATAATTTTAATTATATATTGCTCTGCATATCACTATTTTTATATAAGCTTCTCCAACCCTTCCTTAGATGTTAATAATTCAAGGTTTTCAAATATCTTTTTTTCATCCCAGTTCCACCACTGAAGCTTTAACAATTTTTCAATCATTCCATCATCAAACCGATTCTTGATTAATTTAGCCGGGTTACCGCCATTAATTGTATATGGTTCAATGTTTTTGGTAACAGTTGAATTAGCGGCAATAATTGCACCGTCTCCAACTTTAACTCCGGGCATAATTGTTACATTTTCCCCTATCCACACATCGTTTCCAATAACAGTGTCACCTTTAAAGGGCAACTGGTTTATTTCAGGCGTAACCTTTTCCCAACCACTAGCAAAAATATTAAATGGGTATGTGGTAATTCCATCCATTATATGGTTAGCTCCGTTCATAATAAACTTAACACCCTCTGCAATTGCACAAAATCTTCCAATTACAAGCTTGTCACCAAGAAACTCATAATGATGTTCTATATTATCATAGAAATTTTCCGGAGACTTTTTATTGTCACTGTAATATGTGTATTCACCTATCTGAACATTTTTTCTTGTTGGCAAGTTGCTTATGTAACAAACAGTTTTAATATTGGGGTTAGGATAAAGACTTTTTTTATCTGGTCCATTCATAAATCCATCTCCTTTTATTAAGAATACGTTACTTATGGTATGGCTCATTTTTATTAATTTTAACCGCCCTATAAATCTGCTCCAAAAGCACAACCCGCATCATTTGGTGCGGAAAAGTCATTTTAGAAAAGCTTAGGTGATACCCTGCACGGCTTATTACCTCATCAGAAAGACCCAGTGAGCCACCAATTACAAAGGCAATATGGCTTACTCCACCTGTAGCTTTTGTGTCTACAAGCTGTGCCAGTTCCTCGGAAGAAATCTGTTTTCCTTGAACCTCAAGGGTAATAACAAAGGCATCTTCCTTAATTGCCTTAAGTATCCTTTGCCCTTCTTTTGTTTTAACCTGTTCTTCCTGTGCGGCACTCATGCTTTCCGGTGCTTTTTCATCTGGAAGCTCAGTTATTTCCAGTTTAACATACTTGCTTAGGCGTTTAGTATATTCTGCCACAGCATCTGTCCAGTATTTTTCTTTCAGTCTGCCTACGCAAATAACGGAAATTTTCATATATTTACCTCAAAACTCTATACATCGGCTTACACTGTGACGGTTTGCCATTTCCATAGAAAAATCTCGTCCAACTTTAATACCACTTTCGTACAGTATACTTTCTACAGATTTGTAAGCAAGGCTTGGTGTGTTATTTTCGGCACTAAGATGACCCAAAAAAACATGTTTCAAGCGTTTTGTAGTCATTTCTGATAACAGTCTTCCTGCATTCTCGTTTGCAAGGTGACCAAATTCGCCTAGTATTCTTTGTTTCAGCGTATAGGGATAAGGTCCTCTTTTAAGCATGTCTATGTCGTGATTGGCTTCCAACAAAAGTATATCACTGTCGGCAATTCCGTTTTTAACCGATTCGCTTATATGACCCAAGTCTGTTGCCACTGTCATTTTCACATCACCAGCCATAACACTATAACCTACTGGCTCTGCAGCATCATGTGGTATATCAAATGGCTTTATAACAAGGTCGTTTAACTCAAGTTTTTCACCGCTGTATATAATTATTTTATTTTTTCTGGCTATCTTGCCCAAACCGCTTTCCATTGCATTCCATGTGCCCTCGGTAGCATAAATTGGTAAATCGAACCTACGGGAAAGTACACCAACGCCTTTAATATGGTCGCTATGCTCGTGGGTAATAAAAATGCCATCAAGCATTCCGCCCTCAACGTTCATGGTACTAAGTCCCTCTTGTATTGCTTTTCCGCTAACTCCTGCATCAATAAGCAAGTGAGTGTAGTCGGTACCAATATATACGCTGTTTCCGCTGCTTCCGCTTACAACAGGACAAAATCGTATCATAAATCTACGCTCCTTTACATGGAAATACGCTTGATATCCGCACCCATTTGGTTAAGCTTATCCTCAATTTCCTCATAACCCCGGTCTATGTATTTAACGTCACCTATAATAGTTTCACCATTGGCATTCAGCGCTGCAATTACCATAGCCGCACCTGCCCTAAGGTCAGTAGCATCCACCTTTGCCCCTGTAAGTTGGTTTACACCTGTTATAATTGCCACACGCCCTTCAACATTAATTTGTGCACCAAGGCGTTTAAGTTCGTCTGTATACTGATAGCGTTTTTCCCACACATTTTCTGTTATTTTGCTTGTGCCTTCCGCAACTGCCAAAAGTGCCGCCATTTGCGGCTGAAGGTCAGTAGGAAACCCTGGATATGCCATAGTTTTTACGCTAACGGCATTCAGTCTGCGTTCTGTTGCATTAATTCTTATGTAATCATCAAACTCCTCAACATCAACGCCCATTTCCACAAGCTTTGCCGAAAGAGAATCCATGTGCTTTGGAATAAGGTTTCTAACGGTTACATCTCCGCCTGAAATAGCCGCCGCTATCATATAAGTACCTGCCTCAATTTGGTCTGGTATAATTGTATATTCTGCCCCGTGAAGCTTTTCAACCCCAACAATTCGAATTACATCTGTTCCAGCACCCTTAATTTTTGCACCCATAATGTTAAGGAAGTTTGCCACATCAACTACATGAGGCTCTTTTGCCGCATTTTCAATAGTTGTAGTGCCTGTTGCAAGGGTTGCCGCCAACATAATATTAATGGTTGCTCCAACGCTTACAGTATCCATATAAATTGCCGCACCTTTTAGTTCCTTTGCCCAAACCCTTATAACGTCACGCTCAATTGCCACCTCTGCACCCATTGCTTTAAACCCCTTAAGGTGTAAATCCACAGGTCTTGTGCCAAAATCGCATCCGCCAGGCATAGCCACTTCCGCCTTTTTGTAGCGTCCTAAAAGAGCTCCTAAAAGATAGTAGGAAGCACGCATTTTTTTTACTTCTTCAAAGGTTGCACATATATTATCAACACCACGGCTGTCTATTTTCAAAGTATGCTTGTCCAAAAATTGGCACTTTGCACCAATCTTATTTATTGTAGTAAAAAGACTTTTCACGTCCTCAATATTTGGCAGATTTTCTATTTTACATACATCGTCTGCCATAATTGCCGCTGGTATAATTGCTACCGCTGCATTTTTTGCTCCGCTTATAACCACTTCGCCCATAAGGCGGTTTGGCCCATTTATAACAAGTTTGTCCATTTTGCCTATTCAAACCCTTCCAATAAATACGTAAATTTGCATAATACAATGGTGAAGGCACATTATTACATTAAATCAGTACTCACCCAGCTTAATAATCAATTATACCACAGATGTATACTGAGTGGAAAGTTTTATTTTACTAAAGATTTTTTCCACTTTCCACTAATGTAAAAAAGCCCTGACGTAAATAAACCGGCATATTGAGCAAGCCCCATTGCCAAAAATACACCTTTAAGCCCCAACCCCAATGTATTTTGAAAAATAAAGATTAAGGGAATTCGCACAATAATAACACTTAACACAGAATTTCCCAATGCAAAAATTGCATTACCTGAACCTGCGGCCAAACCGTTTAAAACAAACATAACCGAATTTGCAAGGTAAAAAACGGACACATATTTTATGTACATAAGTGCAACTTCCACCGTTTGAGGCGAACAATTAAATATGTTTACTATTTTACCGCCAAAAATATTTATAAACAAATAGATAATAATTCCAAAGCTTAAACTAATACGCACCCCAGCAAAAACAGTTTCTTTTGCACGGTCTATGCACCCTGCACCCAAATTCTGCCCTGCCATAGATGCTACCGACTGACTTACGGCAATGGTTGGTAAAATTGCAAAAGAGTCTATTTTTGCCCCTATTCCAGCCGCGGTTGATGCCGCAAGACCATACCCGTTAATTGTTGTAAGCACAAAAAGCATGGAAAAATTTACAACTGTACTTTGAATTGCGGATGGAAGCCCTATTTTCAATATCATTTTAAGTATGTCCTTATATATAACAAAGCTTTTTAGCTTAAAATCGAAAACAAAGTTGTTCTTGTATAGAGTATGTACTGCAAGTCCAAAAGACAGAGCCTGTGCCAAAATTGTTGCAAATGCCGCACCGCCTGCACCCCAGTCAAATACGCCAACAAAAATCAAATCCAGTACCACATTCACCACAGTTGCAACTGCAACAAAATACAACGGACGTTTAGAGTCGCCAAGTCCACGAAGAACTGCACTTACTGCATTATAACCACAAATAAAAATTGTGCCAATAAAGCAAATACGCAAATAATTTTTTGCCTCTGCCACAGCCTCTTGAGGAATTTTAAGAATAACCACAATTTTACTTGTAAACAAAACTCCTAAAATTGTTACAATCATTCCGCAGTATATGAAAACCGTAAATAATGTACCAATTGATTTTTTTGCATTTTCCGGCTGTTTTGCCCCTACAAATTGGGCTACAAGAACCGTTCCGCTAAGGGCAAAACCGTTTACAAGCATAGTTATAAGCATAATGCAAACCGAGCTGTTATTTATGGCGGATATTCCGTAATCACCCATGTATCGCCCTGCAATCAGCATATCTGCCATGCTATAGCACGCCTGCAAAATTTGGGCAACAAAAAAGGGCGTAGCAAAGCCCAGTAGCTGCTTTGTTACATTCCCCTCAGTTAAGTCGGTTTCATATTTTTTCATACTGCACCCCAAAAGTTTTTGCTTTCATTATAACGCTGAAAAAAGCAAAAAACAAGTTTAAAGGATTTTTGAAACCTTAATGTGTTTAATTCAGACTAAAAACAAATCTTGGGCGTTGCCCAAACCCACTTGCTTTTTGAAAAAAGCAATACCAAAAGCTTTCATTGTAAACCATGTTTAACTCATAATTTCATTGGTATATGCATTAATTAGATATACTTTTGAAGAACCTGATATAAAAATTCTATAACATGGTATCAGCTTTAGTTTGCTTCCATCTGCAACATCTCCAGCCTCTTGAAAGTCATATCCAAGTTCAATCTTTTCTATGTATACTCCTTCAGTTTTTCCCTCTTTTTTAATTTCTCCTAAAAATGTAAGTAAAGCCTCATCGCAAGCACAAATTTTTCGATTTTCACCCAAAAAGTTCTGCACTGTATAATATGACGCACTTGCCATTATTACACCATTTTCAGACACTGTAACTTTCTTTGCATTGCTGAAAAGCTTATATTCTTTGTACCTTTCATTGTATTCAAAAACATATTTCCCTTCGTCATAATCCACGCTTTCAAGCTTTATGTTTTGCCCTATGTCCATACCAACTTTATTAATAAAATCATCCGCGGCTTTTAATGCCTTTTCCTTTGAAAATTCATCTATATACCCACTTCCAGTGGGATTAAGAAACACAATGCTATTACCTTGTACTGTAAGACTTTTGGAATTGCTAGAAAATATTATCTTTTCAAACTCTCGAGTGATTTTCACATCCTCGTCCTCTTGGAAATACATTTTTTTTATTTTATCGGCTTCCAAAAATTCCAAAGAAACACTAAGCTGACGCATTGGTTTGGTGGTTTTAATAAGCTCTGTGTACATTCCAATACCGTTAGCACCCAGTACCTCATAAATTGCCTTTTCCTGTGCGGAAGTCATTACATACTGCCTGCTTATACTGTAGTTCACACCAAAAAGGCCTATGTTAAGACCTATTAACAGCCAAATAAATATCCTTTTTACCTTCTCCCAGTCCATTTATTTTCCATCCTCTGCTACATCTTGGTTTGATACATTCTTCACTGTGTCAACTGTATGTATTTCTCCATCAACATAAGTAAACCATTTAAGGCCACTCTCACTGCTTTCGTCCACGTAATAAGCCAGCACAATATCCCCTATTTCCGTTACCGAACCTTGGTCACCTTCACTTGCAATAGCTTGGTTCATTGCACCCAAAAAATCTACATCTACCCATCGGTCATGTGATGGCAAAGCTTCAAAATCGTATGCATAACGCTTATATTTTTTTACGGTATTACTTTCAACAACTACTTCCGCCGCATGTTCTATAGATAGATTTTCCTTTGTTTTCTCAGACAAAAAAATTGGTATATCATTTATGCAATAGTCGAAACAAAATACAAGCCCATCGCTTTTATTAAGCTTAACATCCGATAAAAACATCTTCGTTTTAAGGGTTCCATCCTTTTTCAAAAACTCTTTACACGCATAATATGCTGTTGAAAGTGTTTGCTCTGTTTTATTTGCAGAACTTTGGTAATTAAAATACTCCATTGTACCTTGTGGATAATATTTAACTACAGTGTTATCATCGCTAATCATATAAACACCGTTGCTATCCTTTGTTAAACTCTTTGTATAATAATTGTCAAAAAATCCAGATGTTGCATTTTCAAGCTCTGTATCAATATCATCACCAAAACGGCTTAAGGTGCTAATCTTATTTATAGCTGCATATTGATATTTGCTTTGAGTCCATTGTGGCACAAAGGTATTTTCCTTAAATATATTAAACCCACTTTGCCTGGTGGAAATGTACTTCATGCTGTCAACATTAAGCCCCTCAAGCTCTTCAATTTGGGAATAAAGCTTTTCACTTTCCACTGAAGAATTTGCTTCAAAAATATTTGTTTTTCCTGTATATGCATCTACTATATACAAATAGCTTACATCATTTTTGCCCGCAGCTGGCACTGCAATTATTTGGCTTATGGAATTTATTCCTTTAATGTTGTCATTATTTACTGTACCCATTCCAATAAAATACTGGGTTGCAGATACATCAAAGGCGAAGTCATAAATCACGCATTTTTGACCTATGTATTGTTCTAAAACTGTTTCCTCTGTTGTAACATACTTTCCATTTTCAAGAAGCGACGTAATAAAGCCGTTTGTTTTAGGTAAAATGTCTTTACCACCCATAAGCCCTGGGTAAATTAGATTAAAGTATTTATTTCCATACCCAACAACTATTTTCTGTGCATCTATAAGTGTAGCTGATGTTTTTTTACTGCTTCTTAGCCCATTATTGGTATTTAAAATAGAATAAAAAAAGTTATGACCTGTGTAATTGCCAAGCCATAACGTTCCTGTTTGATAAACTGCAGCAAAAATCAAGCCAACAATTACGAAATTCTTAATTCTGCTGAACTTTATAGATTTCATTGTATATTCACCGCTTTAATCCAATATTTTATGAATTTTTACAAGCTTCCTCCTGGTATATAAATACTATTTTCCAGCTTGGTTTTTATAGCTTTATTCTTTCGGCTTACAGTAACACTTCCTTCATAGTTATCGTAGCCTTCTTTTGTTGCCTTAAACTCAATATAGTTATCACCTACACTAAGCCCAACTGCTTGGCTGAAAAGATTGGAATCTCCAACCTCAACGCTATAGTTTTCAACCTCTGTAAGATTTCCCAAACGGCTTTTTGTATACACAATAATATTTATTGTCGTCCCTTTTTCAGCTGTACCGGAAAGAGTCTTTGAATCGTTAAAGGTAGAAACCTTTTCTTTTTCAAAATCTAAATCTCCCGTAATTCCTACTTCTACCTGTGCCGCCTGTGCAGAACCTGCATACGCAATGCTTGCACTTACACATATCATAAATCCAACTAACATACCCATTAACATTTTTTTCATGGTATACAGCCTCCTTCCATTAAGCTATTTTAAACTATTTAAAGATTGGTTTACAAACTTTATTCACATTTTTCTTCTGTTATAGGAAGAATTATACACTATTATTGTTACAATTGTATTACATGATGCTTACTTTTAAATTACACTTTTTTCTTCAGTTTCAAATTTCTTGCATTTCTAATTTTTTCAGAAACCACATAGTTATTGTTGTTCCATTACCATAAATACTTTCGGCAGTAATTTTGCCGCCATGGCTTTCCATAATTTCTTTTGCAATGGCAAGTCCAAGACCTGTACCACCCATTGCACGGCTTCTGGCTTTATCCACACGGTAAAAACGCTCAAAAATTCTGTTTAAATCTTCTTTTTGTATGCCCATACCCGTGTCCTTAACCACAATCTTGTAGTATTTCTCGCTTTGGTCAATTCTAACTGATATATCTGCACCTTCTTGGCTGTATTTAATTGCATTGGTAAGCACATTATTCATTACCTGCGTAATTCTATCCTTATCCGCGGTTATACACACATCTTTTGGATAGGGTGTAAATGTAAGGCTTTGATGTTTGTTTTCAGCATGTATTTTGCATTGGCGAATGTTATCTGTAACAAAGCTATTAAGGTTAATCTGTGAATAACTAAGAACAATCTGTTTATTGTCAAAACGGGAAAGCTGTAGTAAATCCCGAACCAAAAATGACATCCTGTCCGCCTCGTTATTTATAATATCCAAAAATTCCATTGCCAATTCACGGTCCTCAATTGCACCGTCCATCAAGGTTTCTGTGTAACTTTTAACAGTGGTAAGGGGTGTTCTAAGCTCGTGGGATACGTTGGCAACAAATTCCTTACGCATATCATCTAATTTTTTAAGCTCGGTATTATCTTGTAAAACAACCACAAGTCCTTCCATCTCTTTTCTTTCACTGGAATAAGGCGAAAAGCTGGCATTAATGTACTTGTTCTTTGCCCAAAAGCTTACTGTTTTGGTAAATTCCTGCCCTATCATATCTATATAAATTCCTGCATTTATATCGAACCTTTTTATAAACTCGTCAAATGTAAAATCTGTTTTGCTAAAGTCAAGTAACTCCATACTGGCACTGTTATAGTGCATTACATTCCCATCCCTGTCAAAGGAAACAACTCCGTCAGTCATATTATGCAGTATAATTTCAAACTTATTTTTTTCTCTTGAAATTTCACCCATGGTGTTGTTAAGCTCACTTGCCATATAATTAAAACTTTCCGAAAGCTGCCCTATTTCGTCATCAGAAAAAACCTTCACACTTTGGTCTAGCTTTCCCTGTGCCAGTTCCTTCGCTTTGCCTGTAAGTGCCACAATAGGCCCTGTAAGTGTTTTAGCAAAAACATAACCCATAAGTGCCGCCATAGAAAGGGCAAGCACCATGCTAAACATAATAGTTCTTCGGGTTTCGTTAATACTGTCATGTATAGCTTCTGCATCCATGCGGGTATAAATAACGTATTCTGTTTCTCCGTTAAGCAACACCGGATATGCATAGCTTAGGTACTGTGTACCTGTAATGTCCTTGTCTGTACTGTTCTTGGAAAAAGTTTCACTGCCTGCCATTGCACCTATAATTGATGAATTTTTATAACTTGGGTAAGGTGGTTTGCTGGTAGTTGTAGAGGCTATGGTCTCACCTGATTTATTTAAAATACTTCCCTGTATCTGTGCGGAGTTACTGCCGCTTTTGCTAAACTGAATAAGTCCCGTTTGAAAACTGTCCTCTTCATAAGAAAGCACAACTTGCTCGCTTATTTTCTCTGCATACAGCTCCATTTGGCTTTTTGCCTTATCCATTTCAATATTTTGCAGGCTAATTAAAATGTAACTTCCGCTTACTATCATTACAATTAGCACCAAGCCCAAATACATTGCTATCAGCTTCCATTTTATACTTTTCATGCATGTCCATCCTTTAACTGCCGAAATAATACCCCACACCACGTTTAGTAAGTATGTACTGTGGATGTGCTGGGTCAGTTTCTATTTTTTCCCTAAGACGTCTAACTGTTACATCCACTGTACGCACATCTCCAAAATACTCGTAGCCCCAAACCTTCTCCAACAATGTTTCTCTGGAAAAAATCTGAGTTTTTTGGCTGGCTAAAAACTTTAAAAGTTCAAATTCTCTGAAAGTAAGCTCTATAACTTTGCCTTCTTTTTTTACCTCGTAAAGGTCCATATCTATCTCAAGTATTCCAAAAACCAACGTGTTGCCTTTTGGGGCTTCTTCTGCCCCAGGTACAACAGACTTTCGCCTAAGGTTTGCCTTAACACGTGCCATAAGTTCCCTTACACCAAAGGGTTTTGTAACATAATCGTCGGCACCAAGCTCCAAACCCAATACTTTATCAACCTCTTCTGCCCTTGCTGTAAGCATAATTATTGGCGTATCAAACTTTTCTCTTATCTTTTTACATGCCTCGTAACCGTCTATCCTTGGCATCATTATGTCCAACAAAATAAGGTCTGGGTTTTCCTCATAGGTCTTTAAAATACCTTCTTCGCCATCTGCCGCAGTAATAACCTCATAACCTTCTTTTTTAAGGTTGAACTTTATAATATCCACTATATTTTTTTCATCATCTACAACAAGTATTTTCCTATCCATTTAGTACCTCCGCCACAATTTATTATTTTGTACCAACAACAATAATTTCTGTAACAGGCTCAACAGTAATCTTTTCAGATACCGTTTTTTGCTCGCTTTCAAAACCGTTTATTCTTATAATTTGCGTGGTAACCTCTTTTTGTCCGTCCTTGCCTTGCTGTATAACCTTTTTATAACTTATTGGTTTAGTATTGTCCTTTCTGTACTCAACCTGTTTTTCTTGTTTTTCGGTAAACACAACATTTTCTGCTGTTTTAACTGAAATAAATGGCACCATAACTTTTAGATTTATCTTACTGCCCATAACAATGGTAGTATTTGCCGTCATGCCTGGGTTTGCCGCCAAAATATCCTCTACTGTTATACTATTTTTTGTTGCAATTTTAAACAAATTATCGCCAGTAGTAACGTAATAATCTTTTACCGTACTTGTTCCCGCTGTAAGCTTTGCAACAGCTTCTTCCTTGGATACAATCTCCTTAGAATCAACAAATTTTGTAATGGTATCAACCTTTTCAACAAATCCACTTTGAACTATATTAGACCCTTCAGGTTTATATTCGGCAATAATTCCATCTAAAATTTCCTTTGCTTGTTCCTTGGTGGCAAGTGCAAGTATTTCTCCACCGTCCACGGTAATTACAGCCGCCTCCACTTTATAGCTAACTATTTTCTTAATTTCAGAAATAGCATATTCAGGTGTTACAAATTCCTTCTTTTTACCGCGTGCAGGTACAAATTTTACTTCCTCGTTTATTTTAACATTAGTTCCAACTTCACTAGCAAGCTGTGCTGTAACAGTATTAACAAAATCTTCTGCTTTAACATTGCTGTTTTTAATCATGCAAACATATTTATCGCCAACATATACCTTATCTGCATTTCTACGCAACACAATAAACATAGACAACGCCAAAATTGCAATAAACGCACCTATAACCCCAATTTTAAGCTGTCTACGATGTTTTTTACGCCTGTTAAACCTAAGTTCCTTACGCTTGTCACTTCCCTGATGATACACTCCTGTAGTGTGCTTTACCTCAGGGTTAGAGCTGTATATCGTTTTTTTCCCATTTTGCCTGCCCTGCGAACTACTCATATACAGTTCCTCCTTGTATTTTTATGTATTTTTTGCTATACCCTTCATTTTATTCCATATTTATATATATTACAATTAATTGCCTATTTTGTAATCTTATTTTAAGGATTTAAGTATAACCTGAATTTGATGGTCAATATGTTCTGACATCACTTTTATACCTTCTTCTTCAAGATGATTTTCTATAGAACGTATAATTCCCCTGTGGTGATTAATTACTGCCGTTTTTGTTTCATATACCTTTAAATACGCCATTCGGTAACGATAAACCTGTGCACGCATATTACTAATTATTTGTACAAGCCTATCATTATGGGCAGCGGCAAAAATAATGTCATGAATTTTTTCATCGGTAGTTGCAACCTTTTCATACTCTTTTTCTTCAAAGGCACGTTCAAATTCCACATTCAACCTTTTAATCTCATTTAAATTTTCCACGTCCATACTTTGGCAGGCATGACGCATAGCAACGGCCTCCAATGCACTTCTTATTTCCAGTACGTTTTTTATATCTGTTGCAGATAAATCCAGAACCTGTGCACCCTTTCGTGGAAAAAGAGCAACCAAATTTTCCTGCTCAAGCATTCTTAATGCCTCTCTTACAGGAGTACGACTAATGCCAAGCTTGTCAGCCAACTGGTTTTCAAGCAAACGCTCACCAGGTTTAAGCTCTCCATTAAGTATAGCATCCCTTAAATTATTAAAAACAACCTCTCTTAGAGGTAAATACTCGTTAACGTTTACATTAAATTTGTAGTCCATATCAGTTTTTCCCCTTTGCACATGTAGAATTATATATTTCTGTTACATATACATCCTTTATACCAAATTTTTCTTTAACCTTATATGCAGCGTCTTTTGCGGTTTCCTTTTTGTGAAACATGGCAAACACTGTAGGTCCGCTTCCGCTCATAAGCACTCCAAAGGCACCTTGATTTTGAATAAATTCCTTAATGTTACCAACTATAGGTTTACAAGGTATTGTAACCGTTTCAAGAACGTTGCAAAGACCTAAAGAAATACCTTCTGCATCTCCATCTTCAATGGCTTTAAGCACCGCTTTTGTATTTGGATGGCTTTTCACTTCCTCTAATTTAAGGTTTTTATAAACTTGTGCCGTAGACACACTTATGTCTGGCTTTGCCAGAAGTACATAAAAATGTGGACAAGGGGAAAGAGCAGTTAAAATTTCTCCTCTTCCTTGAGCCAAGGCAGTTCCCTCCATAAGGCAGTAAGGTACGTCAGACCCAAGGCGAGCACCCAGTTCCATCATCCTTTCCATTGATAAATTAAGGTCAAAAAGCTTGTTCATTCCCTTAATTACTGCGGCACAATTTCCACTTCCGCCTGCAAGCCCCGCTGCAACCGGTATTCGCTTGGTAAGTTCAATATACACCCCTTGCTGTATATCAAATTCTTCCTTAATAAGCTTTGCCGCCTTGTAGGTAATATTTCTTTCATCCGTAGGCAAATAATACAGGTTAGTTTTAACAACTATTCCATCATTTTCAGCTTTTTTAATAAAAATGCTGTCATAAAGACTAACAGTCTGCATTATCATTTCAAGGTCATGGTATCCGTCTTCACGCTTAGCAACTACATCCAACGTAAGGTTAATTTTTGCTCTCGATTTTAATTTTATATATTCCATATAATCACCGTATTCCATATGTTTTTTATATACTGTATACAAACATTATACCTTTTTTTGTATTTATTTCAATACATGATTTCTATTATGAAGTATACTAATTAAAAACTTCCTATAATTTTTTTTACAAATTTATTAATATTTTAAAAATAACTCCATTTTTATAGCTATTTACAAAAAATGGTGATAGACTTGTTAGTGATGTTAATAATCAAAAAAGAAATAAAGGGAGGAACTTTATATTATGATGAAATTTAAAAAGTTAGCCGCAATTGCAATGGCATCTTTAATGGTGCTTGCTCCAAGCAGTGCTTTCGCACAAGAAACACCAGAGGATGCACCTAAAGTTATTGCTACAGCTGAAGACGATGATGCTGCACAAGAGGACGCTGTAGAGCCTGAACTTGCTGTTCAGCTTAACGGAACTGATATGACATTTGACGATGCAGAGCCAATTATTGTAAATAGTCGTGTTTATGTACCTTTCAGAGCTGTGTTTGAAGGACTTAATGCAGAAGTAGCTTACGATGCTGATGCAAGCAAAATTACAGTTAAAAAGAATGACACAGAAGCTGCTTTTGTAGTTGGTGAAAAAAGCATTGCAATAACAAAAGACGGCGAAAGCAAAACTGTTGAAACAGACGTTGCTTCATTTGTTCAAAACGGCCGTACATACGTACCAGTTCGTTTTGCAGAACAAGCACTTAACTGCACAGTAGGCTGGGATGCTGAAAACAGAACAGTAATCATTTTTGATGCTGACGAAATTAAAGGTGCAGGTCAAACCTACACAATTATGAATAAATACCTTGCATATGCAAAAGAATTCTCTGATAAAACATATGAACTTACAGGTACAATTAATCTTGATGTTAAAAATATTGATGGTTCAAAAGATAACAATATTAAGGGTGTTTGCACTATTGATGGTATTGTAGATGCATCAAACGTTAACATGGATATGGTTGCAAAACTTGACCTTGCTGCAATTGAGAAAATGCTTAAGGCAGATTCATCAACTACTGCCGAGAATCTTGCTCAGCTTGAAGCCTTGAAAAACATTGATTTCAAATTAATTTTCAACTTAGACTCAGGCAAATATTACATTCAAAGCAACCTTTTCTCTTCCCTTATGGGTGCAGCAGATGGCACATGGTACTCAATTGATATGAACGAAATGATTTCAAAGGCTGGTGCAGGTTTCAACTTTACAGACCTGGCAAAAATGGCAAAGGAAGCAGATTTTGAAACTTATGTAAATGCTATGTCATCTGAAATTCCAACAGATAATAAGTACTCAGCAGCAGCAACAATTTCAACATATAAACTTATTTCAGGTCTTTTCAGCGACAGTGCTTTCAAGACAGTTGCAGACGGATATCAGTCTACTTACACACAGGATGCAGACGGTATGGCAACAACAATATCCATGAAACTTACAACAGCAGATGATAAAGTAACAGGTTATTCAATGGATATGAAAATGGGTTACATGGGTACTGAAATGATGAAAATGACAGTTGCTCAGAACGGTCTTAAAACAACAATGAACATGACAATGGGTATGGACGGTTTGTTTGACATGACTATGACAGGTGATATTAATTATTTAGAAACAAAAAATAAACCACTTAGTGCACCAAAAGCTGGTGACAAAGTAGTTTCTCTTAACGACATGTTTACAGCACTTCCATAAACTTGGTCTAACCCCATAATTGGTTTCAGCTCAACACATTAAATGCCTTGACCTATAGGTCGGGGCATTTTTAATTTGCAAATATACAGTTAATCTACCATAAATCTGCACTTATATGGCTATTTTCCCTTGACAAATAAATTTTTTAATACTATACTTAACATTTGTTAGAACTCTAACAAAGGAGAATGGGCATGATTACTGACGGCGACAACAACTTTTTGTATGGTGCATATATGCGTAGAATAACCAACTACATGTTTTTAATGATGGATGCTGCTTTAGAGCATAAAAACGTAACCCACCAGCAGGGTAAAATTTTATGCTACATCAACGATAAATCCACGGTAAGAGACGTTTTTCAGAATGAATTAGAAGAGGTTTTTCAAATTAGACGCTCGTCTATTACAAGTCTTCTTAATAATCTTGAAAAAAAGGAGCTAATTTTAAGGGAAAGTTGCCCAGAAGATAGGCGTATTAAAAAACTTATACTCACGCCTACTTCACAAAAAAGTATACCTGAAATTAAACAGGTACTAAAATCCATTGAAAACAAGCTGGTGGAGGGAATGAGTGACGATGAAAAGGATATGTTTGCAAACCTTTTACAACGTGGACTTGAAAATTTGGAGAATCAAACATCTTAGGAGGAACTTATATGGAAAACGAAATTTTTGAAAACCTGCCTATTCCAAAGGCAATTATAAAACTAGCCCTGCCAACTATGCTTGGTATGCTTGTTACAATTATCTACAACCTTGCAGACACTTTTTTTGTTGGTCAGCTTAAAGATGCAAACCAAGTTGCGGCAGTTACCATTGCAATGCCTATTTTCATGTGCCTTATGTCTTTGGGCAGTATTTTCGGTATTGGCGGTGGCTCGTACATATCACGCTTGCTTGGTCAAAAACGAACTGAACAATGTATGAATGCAAGCTCCGTGGCATTTTACTCTGCTTTTGCATTAGGAATTTTTTGCATAATTGCAGGTCTTTTAGGAATAAACCCAATTTTAAATGCTATTGGTGCAAGCGAAAAAACCTTCGATTTTGCAAAAAGCTACCTTGTAATCATTATAGGCGGAGCACCATTTGTTATTCTAAGCTTTTCCCTTGGACAAACCATTAGGGCAGAGGGTGCGGCAAAAAATGCAATGCTTGGCATGATGCTTGGCACAGTTATAAACATAATATTAGACCCTATACTTATTTTGACTTTAAAAATGGGTGTTGCTGGTGCGGCATATGCAACCATCTTTGCCAATATTGTGTCTGTGCTTTACTACATTTTTTACATGCTTAAAAAAAGCAAGAACCTTTCTGTTCTGCCTAGCGATTGCAAAATAAGCGGCGAAATTATGAGAAACATATTTTCAATTGGACTGCCTGCTTCACTTAACACTATATTGATAAGTTTTTCAAACATAGTTCTTAACAATTTTGCCGCTAGCTATGGAGATAATGTGGTTGCCGCTTTAGGCATTGTGTCTAAAGCAACTATGTTGCCTGTTATGCTTTTAATCGGTCTTGCACAGGGTGTTCAGCCTTTAATAGGCTATAACTATGCTTCTGGAAATCATACCCGTCTGCATGGTGTAATTCGTACCACAAGCATTGCAGGCACAACCATTGGCATTGTTTTTACAATACTTATGTTTTCTGCCAGCCCTTATATCATTGGTGCTTTTTTAAAGGACGCTGAGGTTATTGCCATAGGTACAGGGTTTCTTCGGGTAAACATTGTTTCTGTTCCGTTTATGGGCTGTCTGTTCCTCATGGTTAATACGTTTCAGGCAATGGGCAAAGCTGTACCATCTATGATTTTATCTGTATCTCGCCAGGGAATTATATTCTTGCCTGTGCTTATAATATCCAATGCATTAATTGGACTTAATGGCTTGGTTTACGCACAGCCAACTGCTGATATTTGTTCCACTCTTCTTTCGTTATTTTTATATTACAAAGTTACACACCCAAAAGAAGAAAAAATTTTAGCATAATATAACCCACCAGTTAAGCTTAGCTGGTGGGTTTTTTCAATTTAAGTCTCTATTTTATACTTGCCAATAGATAGCCCTTTGTTCTGTTTATTGATTATTATTTATATTTATAAGCATTGGTGTATTTGATATTTTTTTGTATACCTTAATATCGTTATCAGCATTATTATAATATATCATATCTCCAATAAAAATAATTTTAGTTTCATTTGATTGTTCATTCGCCTTTAGAATATATATATTTTCATAATCTTCAAAGTAATTCCCCTCATCCAAAACACTAAATTGCTTATAATGAATGTATGTTTTATCGTCTAGGAATGTTAAGTATTCACCATTGTCTTTTTCCTCTCCATAACAATACGTACCAACTATATTGCCCGAATAATTTTTATGGGTTGTTGCCGTGTAAATATTTGTTGCTAAAGATATAATTAAAGCACACAATAAAATAAAACTAACTACTCTATTTTTGTTCATGAAATAATTAACCTCCTTTTCATATTATTATACCATAGTCTTTACTGTTTGTTCAAACATACATAAAATGTGCTTTCTGCGAATTGGATTCATATAAAAAACCGTTGGGTAATTACCCAACGGTTTTTTCTTTAGATTAAGTAAGCCATGATTTAAGTTAATAGGCCTTTTCTTAGATTACAGTTTTCCATAAGCCATGCAAATTGCAGTATGCATAAACAGCTACAGGTTCATCATCGGTAACAACAAATGTTGCCTTAGGTGCTTCACCTGGTTTAAGAGCTTTTCTTTGTCCGCCCTTCTTTGTTTCAAGATAAATCCATTTAATGAAATGCTCTTCAAGCATTGGGTGTTCAACACTTCCAACTACAACTTCAACTTTGTCACCGTTTACATTAACAACTGGAGTATGTTTTTCAAGGCTAGCATCTACAGTATTCGCAACAAGCTCGGTCATTTTCTCACCACAACACACAATAGGTACACCAGAATTCTCTATCATTCCAATTAAGTTACCACAATGCTTACAGACAAAAAACTTAGTTTCGCTCATATTGTTCACTCCTTCTTAAGTAAAAAAATATTATTTTCTGTTACTTCTTTACTATACCACAAACCATAAAAAATGTCTAGTAGTCAATAACAATTATTATTTAATATTTTATATCAGCGTTCAAATATATATTCTGGTTTAATTTCCTCTATAGGCACTTCATAGCCTAAAAGGGTTTTGGTGGACTGCACCTGTATTTCCTTTAGGCGTTTTATATCTTTTGCCCTAACTGTAGCTTTAAGCTCATCATCACTGAGGCTAAGCATATCGTAAACACTTCGAACTATAAAATGGTCCTCTTCCTTAACATTCCTAAACTGAGTCCATATAGGTATTACACTTACCTGTTTAATCTCTGGCTTATCATCATTAAGCTGTTGAATTTCAAGGTTCAATATAACACCTGCGTTTCTTGGCGGTGTAGTTTGTGATGAAATGCAATTCCCAAGAGAATAGATTATGAAGCCATCTCTTGTTGTTCCATCTGGATTTGTTATCGTTCTGTATTCCATAGGCTGAAGCACATGTGGGTGGCTTGCCAAAATTATATCTGCACCTGCGTCAAACATTTTATCCGCCAAAGCCTTATATTCATCTCTAACAGTTTCTTCATACTCAGTTCCCATGTGTGGCATAACAACTACAAGGTCTGCCATACCCTTAGCACGGCTAATGTCCGCCTCCATATTTCCGCCATCTATACGGTTAACGCTGTATTCTGATGACACAGGTATCCCATTTGTGCCATAAGTATATGAAAGGAAAGCAATTTTAATACCATTTACATCCTTAACAAGTATGGAATCTCTCTGTTCTTTGCTTAAATATGTTCCAAAATGGTCTATACCAAGGTCATCTAAAACTTTAATGGTTCGGTTAAGCCCATCTGTTCCCTTGTCCATACAGTGATTGTTTGCAGTGGTAAGCAAATTGAAACCTGCCTCTTTCAATGCTTTGGCAAAGGAGTCTGGTGTATTAAAACTAGGGTAGTCGCTTATGCCTTTATCTTCCCCTGCAAAAACAGTTTCCAAATTTCCAATAACCAAGTCACTTTCAGTAAAATACTTCTTTATTTCACTGAAATTATGGGAAAAATCATAAGCTCCTGTTTCCTTATTATATGCCTCGTTATACTGCCAGCTATGTACCATTAAATCTCCTGTTACGGTTAGCTTTGCTTTTTTAATTACGTCCTCTTTAGGTGGTGGCAATTCTTCTCCCTGCTGAACAACCTCCTCTTTAACAGGCTGTGGCGTTGCACTTACAGGCACTTTCCTTTTCCCGCACCCACTAAAGGCAAAGGTAGATATCACTGCCAAAATAAACAATATATAAATAAGGTATTTTTTCATTTATATCTCTCCTTTTTATTGCAATTTAAGTATAGCACTTATTCTAAAAATGTACAGTAAATACGGTGTTTTTACTAAATACGCCCTGAATTTCTACAAAAAAACTGGAGCTTTAAGAATTATTCATTCCTAAAACCCCTCATATTTAATACAAAATTAAACCCTTAACCCATCTAAACCCTTGAGAGCTTAGCCCTCAAACACTAATAAAGGTTTTCTGTCAGCACTTTGCTTTGCAAAACTGCCCTGCGGGACAGATGGCACGTCTTTGCCATTGCCACCTTAACCCATCTAAAACCGCATGTATATGCGGTTTTAATGAAAGTTTTGGTCTTGCTTTTTTCAAAAAGCAAGTGGGTTTGGGCAACGCCCAAAATATTTTATCCATTATTTAAAAATTCCTGTTATTCCGCTCCAAATTTTTTTGAAAATTCCTGCAACTCTGCCAAAAAAAGTTCCATTGTCCTTTGCATTCATTGCCTCAAGGTCAACGTCCGACTCCACTGAATCTTTTGTGATTTCCTTTGTTCTAACAATAACCTGAACGCTTTTTGGTGCTGTATTTTTAGACGAAGTAAATGACACAGGGCTTTCACTGGTATCAATGTTTAGCAACCCGTTTTTTTCCTCGCTGAATTTATCCCATTCATCATCTATTAGGTTTTTAACACTGTCTTTTGAGTTTTTCAATACAGGTGCCTGTGCCAAACCTGTCATAGACTCCTCCAAGGCTGAAATCAAGCCAGTTATAGTTTTCTGTGTTCCAATATCTAAAGAATTGCCACTGGTTTTTGCTACTTCTTCAAATTCTTTAACAAAAGTATATGTGTCATCAAGACTTTTTACACTGGTTGTAAGCAAGGTACTGCATTGTCCAGCCGTTTCCTCCATACCCGCCTCATGCTCATTTAAAATTCCATTCAACTCATCTACGTTATCTATAAGGGTTTGGCATGTATCCGTTGCATTTCCTGCAACTCCACAAATTTCGTCGGCATTATCCAAAAGAGAAACTATGTCATCGCTGTGGTCATCTGCTGATGTCATATATTTATCTGTAAGCTTTGTAAGCTTTGCCATGGTTTCTGTAAGGTCTCCGCCTGTTTTGCTAATACTTGCACCTGTAGTTGTAAGGTCTTTTAAAGGTTTTGTAAGGGTGTATGCTTTTCCTCTAAGCTCCTCAATACTAGAGCTAACCTCGTCAAGGTCTTCATTTACAACATTGGCAATTCCGTTCAACTTTCCTTGTATGGTTGAAAGTGTGATATATACACCTGCAACATCCGAAACACCTGCACCCGATAAAGCGGCTGGATTTATATCCGTTGTATCAATTGGAATACTGTCAATGTGTGGTAAATCCCATAAAAGTTCGTAAAGGTCATCCGTTGCCTTACCCAGGTCATCCATATTGTCATAAAGGTCATCCATGTCTTTGCTTACGCATGTCATTTGGTAAACCACTTCAGTAAATAATTCTTTTCTATCCTTCTCGTTTGCCTTCATTTCCTCAACCATTGCTTTAAGTCCGTCAACATCGGTCTGGGTTTTTTCCAAAGCTGCACTAAGGTCGTTAAGCTGTGGTTTCAATTCTTTTAATGTTGAAACAGATTTGTTAAGGCTGGTATTCACCTCATTTAACATGGTTTTAGAATTATCAATATGTGGCACAAGTGGTGCAATTGCGGCAGAAAATTCTTTAATATCTTCTGCGGCAACATCTCCGCTTTCATAAACCTTTCCTTTTGAACTGCTTATGGTTGCCCTTGCCTCATCAAGGCTTTTAAGCCCTGTAACTGTGGAAGCAAAACCATTTTGCAATCCATCTAATGTATCTAAAATAACATCCATGCTGTCACTCATTGCATCAGCAGAGTCCTCAATTTTCTCCTTTGTTTCTCTAAGTTCCTTTATATCCTCCATTTGTGAAAGGGTAACAGGAATCATCATCATTTCAACCCCTGCAAACTCAAAATCATCACTGCCAATGCGTATTATAAATGTTTGTTCCTCTTGTGGCATTGCCATAAACAAAACTGCCTTTTTATTTCCCAGTGACTGTATCTGTGCTCCTGGTGCTTCAAGGCTAAGTATATCATCGGCATTTACAGCTGTACCTACTTGTAATATCATGTTGTTTTTATAGTAAGGATTAGTGTTAGGGTTGGGAATAGCGTGAATCTCAATTTCCACAAGCCCTGATTTACCTGGCAGCTTATCAGCCTGTAATGGCACACCGTTCAGTTTGTAAGTTACATCAAAATTCCAAGGCAAATTTGCCTGATTGTTTTTCATTTTGCCTTCAAAATAGAAGCGTTTAACATTTTCATCAAAATTGAAACTCACCTTGCCGTCCTCAGTTTTTGGCTGAGCATAGTTAGTCATGTTAATTATGTCGGTGTAATCGCCGTAATCCACAACCTCCTTAGTACCGTTCATGCTGTAGCTTTTTACAACACTTACGTTTTCCGCTTTTCCATAGTAATCTAAATTTACATACATCGCCTCGTCACCAGTTGCCACAGGCATTCCTGCATATGCCGAGGAAGTTCCTGCGGATACTGCTATAATTAAAGCCATTAAAACGGCAGTTTCCTTTTTATAAAGTTTCATCTTTTTCTCCTCCCTTAGCTGTTATCTGTTTTTGCTTTTTACCCATAAGCAACGATGGTTTTTTGCCACCCGTAAGAAGCAGTGGTTTTTTCCCACTTGTTAGCAGTGGTGTTTTCTGTTTTGGTTTTCCTGTAATCTGCAGTGAATTTGTTTTAGCTTTTATTGCAGAAAAATGATTATCCACAAAAGCTTTGTGCCTTGCCTTTCTTTCAATGCTTTTTGCTTGCTGTTTCTCTATTGTCTTATCAAAAAGTGCAAGCAACGCTGGCAACAATGAAAGTACAAGCATCATTGAAAGAAGTGCTCCACGACCTACCAAATGCCCAATTTGTGAAATGCCTTGAATAGTTGATGTAAAATACAATCCGTAGCCAACTACCGTAAGTATAGAGCCAGAGGTAAGAACAGATAATGCACTTTTGCTTATTGCCGCCTTTGCGGCCTCTTGCTTTTCCATTTTCTTTCTTGCATCAAGATAGTTGTTGGTTAACAAAATGGAATAGTCTATTGTTGCTCCTAACTGTAAACAGCTAACTATTATATATCCTATGTAAAGCATGGTGCTTCCAATTACGTATGGTATAGTCATGTTCAAGTAAATTGCTACCTCAATAGGTATAATAACCAATAAAGGCATTACTGCCGAACCAAAGGTTATTGCTACAACCAAAGCAACCCCAATCATAGAAAGTATGCTTACATAGTTATAATCCTTGGTTAAAATATCTCTTATATCTATAGTTGTTGGTGTCATACCAATTACATAGGCATCTTCTGGGTAATATTTATTAACAATAGCTTCAACCTTCTGGCTACATTCAAAGGCAAATTCACTTTCCTGTGCCGTTTCCATAGAAACTATAATTCTTGCGTAGTTATCTGTACGAAGTTCCTTTACAATATCATGTGGCAAAAAATCCTCTGGAATTCCTTCTGGAAGTGTTCCGCTAAGAGAAAGAGCATAGCTTGTAAAGTCCAAATCATCCAACTCATCAGTCAGTTCTCTTTCTTTAACAATGGAACCGTTTGGCACTATGGCTAATATAACATTGCTTTTGCCAAAAATATCATCTATCCTTTTTGTATCCTCGTAAACAGTGGTACCAGGGCCTGCACCCAAGGCATCATCACCGTAAAGGAAATGGTTCATTCCCTGCCCAACGTAAGTTGGCAATGCCATAATAACAGCAACCACTACTACAATAGTTCTTATTTTGTACATTGCATTTGCAAGTCCGTCAAAACTAGGAAAAAATGGCTTATGTTCATATTTTTCTATTCTATCGTTAAAACGGATAATTAAAGACGGCATTAAAAGCATTACCGTTGCAAGACTTACAATAATACCTTTTGTAAGTACAAAACCAACGTCCTTACCTACTGTAAACTTCATAAGTGCAATGGCTAAAAAGCCCACTATTGTAGTTGCACCACTGGCAAAAATAGAGCTTGATGACTCATGCAGTGCCTTTTCCATTGCCTCTTTAATATCCATACCTGCATTTTTGTTTGCGGTAAATGTATGTAGTAAAAATATTGAATAGTCCATAGATACAGCCAATTGCAAAATAGCTGCCGTGCTGAAGGTAAAAAATGATATTGTGCCAAAAATTATATTACTTCCCATGTTTATAATTATGGCAACTGCCATTACTAATATAAACAACAGCGGT
>JAQVIB010000098.1 GCA_028695945.1 Lachnospiraceae bacterium | reverse complement strand
TTCATTTTCAATTTTTGTTACAATTGCGTTTTTACCTTTTACTTTCTTTGCAATCTCCTCTGCCTTTTCTTTTTCATAAATTTTTGTTTCCCCGTAATCCACTAAGAACCACGTACCGCCAAAGTTGCCGTAATCTGTATTCACTTCGTAATATTCCTTTGAATCAAAGGCATCTATTTCTTTTTGACGTGCCACAATTATTGCAAGGGTTGGCGTTTGAACACGACCAATAGACAAAAGTGCATCGTATTTAAGGGTATATGCACGTGAGGCATTTATACCTACAAGCCAGTCTGCTTCAGAACGACATTTTGCAGAATAATACAAATTGTCATAGGCTTCACTAGGTTTAAGCCCTGCAAAACCATCTTTTATAGCCTTATCTGTCATGCTGGAAATCCAAAGACGCTGAAATGGCTTTTTACATTTAACATACTCATAAATATACCTAAATATCAACTCGCCTTCACGTCCACTGTCCGTTGCACAAATTATACTTTCAGTATCATCATCATTCATAAGGGATTCCAAAACCTTAAGTTGGTCATTTGTTTGCTTAAGCCCTTTAAGCTTAAGGTTTTCGGGCATAATAGGGAGGGTATTAAACCGCCATTTTTTTAGGTTTATATCGTAATCTTCTGGGTCACAAAGTGTAATAAGGTGTCCAACCGCCCAACTTACAATATATTTTTCACCGCTAAGATATCCGTTGCCACGCTGGGTTGCACCAAGCACCTTTGCAATATCACGTCCTACCGATGGTTTTTCCGCTATAACAAGTATTCTTCCCATATCATTCTCCGTCATTCTAATTAATTACAACTATATTTAATAATAATAACATTTTTCTGTCACTATAGTCAAATGATTGACATAACTCCTGTTTGCATATAAAATGGCGATATACATTTTGAACTTGGAGGAAGATAAATGAATAGTTTTGTAATCATATCTGATAGCTCCTGTGACATTCCTAGTCAGCTTATAGATAAATATAGTATTAACATTGTTCCATTTTATGTCTCACTTGACCACGAAAAATATTTGAAAGAAATTGAAGAACTTTCTGTTGAAGACCTTACCTCAACCTTGGTTAATCACCAAATATACCCTAAAACTTCTAACCCACCAATTTCCGATTACATAGATAAATTCAAACCTCACCTTGAGGCAGGCAATGACATACTTTGCTTCACATTAACTGAAAAATTCAGTGGCTCTTACCAAAGTGCCGTAAATGCCGCAGCTCTTTTGCTTGAAGAATATCCGTCCAGAAAAATAAGAGTTATAAATAGTTTTCTTGCAACTGGTGCCCAGGGTCTGCTTGTACTTCAGGCTGCATATATGCGATATAATGGCTTAACCCTTGATGAAACAGCAGACAAAGCTGAAAAATTGAAAGAAACAGGTCGTGTTTATTTTACTGTTGATTCATTGGATTATCTTCAAAAGGGTGGACGTATTGGCAAGGTAGGTGCGTTTGCAGGGCAAATTCTAAACATAAAACCCATTATTGCCCTTAAAGATGGAGAACTTATTCCTCAAAACAAAGTTCGTGGAAATAAAAAAGCCATTAAAGAAATTGTTGACCTTACCCTTGGCGATGTAAAAGAAAATCCACAGGATTATGACTACTGTTTTGTTACATCAAACCGATTTGAGGAGATTGAACTCGTTCAATCATCTCTTATGGACGATTATTCTATAGATATACCCTTTGTATCAATTATAGGTGCAACAATTGGAGCACACGTAGGTCCTACTGTTTTCGGCATTTGCCTTATAAAAAAACACAGCAAATTGTAATATCCCTTCACCTGTCTTTCATTTTTTGAGAAACAGGTGATTTTATTGTGACCAGCTTTCAAAACATACGTTCGCACGCACTTGACAATTTAGCGGTTCTTCATGTATTCTATATTGTATTGTAACGCGATGTTAGTCTTATACTATTTGTACATAACAAAGTATAAGCTAAAAAATAAATTAAGTAGGTGCAGTTATGGCAAAAAATAATTCAGTTACTTCCTATAATAACGAAAGCATAACCTCTTTAAAGGGTGCCGACCGTGTGCGTCTGCGTCCTGGAGTTATATTTGGTTCTGATGGGTTAGAGGGCTGTCAGCATTCTGTTTTTGAAATTTTATCAAATTCCATTGATGAAGCCCGTGAAGGTTTTGGAAATAAAATTGAAGTTTCCCGTTTAAAGGATAACTCTATTATTATTAAAGATTACGGACGTGGCATACCTGTTGATTACAACAAAAACGAGGAACGCTATAATTGGGAATTAGTTTTTTGTGAGCTTTACGCTGGCGGAAAATATCAAAATAACTCTGGAGAAAATTATGAATACTCCCTTGGTTTAAACGGACTTGGCACTTGTGCAACTCAATATTCCTCTGAATATATGGATGTAGAAATCTACCGTGATGGTTATTACTACACTCTGCACTTTGAAAAAGGAGAAAATGTTGGTGGACTTATAAAAGAACCAACTTCAAAAAAGCTTACAGGTTCTTCAATTAAATGGCGACCAGATAGGGATGTATTTACAGACATAAACATGCCATTATCCTTCTTTGCAGATGTGTTAAAAAAGCAGGCGATTGTTAACGCTGGCTTAACCTTTGTTTTATATGACGAGGAAAGTGGTGAAACCTTTACCTATTTATATGAAAATGGTATTAAAGATTATTTGCAAGAATTAAATGAGGACAAAGGCTTAACTGGAATACATTACCTTGAAACTGAAACCAAAGGTCGTGACCGTGAAGATAAGCCAGAGTATAAACTGAAATTCCAAGCGGCATTCTGCTTTAATAACGAAGTGAACACTCTGCAATATTTCCATAATTCCAGCTTTTTGGAATATGGCGGTTCACCTGACAAAGCTGTGAAAAACTCATTTGTTTACGCAATAGATAAATATATTAAAGCAAATAATCTTTATAAAAAAGATGAAAAAAAGATTATTTTTGCAGATATAGAAGATAGCCTTATTCTTATTATCAATTCGTTTTCTACTATGACAAGCTACGAAAATCAGACAAAAAAATCCATTACAAATAAATTTATACAAGATGCAATGACCGATTATTTTAAACAACAATTGGAAATTTATTTCATTGAAAATAAAATGGATGCAGATAAAATTGCGGCACAGATACTTGCTAATAAGCGAAGCCGTGAAACTGCTGAAAAAACCCGTGTTTCAATACGTAAAAAGCTTACAGGCAATTTGGATATTAGCAACAGAGTGGAAAAATTCGTGAACTGCCGTACCAAGGATATTACCAGACGTGAAATTTATATAGTTGAGGGTGATTCGGCTTTAGGTGCGTGCAAATTAGGGCGTGATGCTGAATTTCAGGCGATTATTCCCGTACGTGGCAAAATACTTAACTGCCTTAAAGCCGACTACGATAAGATATTTAAAAGTGATATTATAACCGACCTTTTGAAGGTTTTAGGGTGTGGTGTAGAGATTAAAACCAAACATAGTTCAGACCTAAACTCCTTTGATTTAAGCCAGCTTAAATGGAGTAAAATAATTATCTGTACCGATGCGGATGTTGACGGTTTCCAAATTAGAACACTGATATTAACCATGCTTTACCGCCTTGTACCCACACTGATTACTGAAAAAAAAGTATTTATAGCAGAATCGCCTCTTTATGAAATAACCGCTGGTAAAAAAACATATTTCGCTTATTCTGAAACAGAAAAGGCAGATATTCTGGCTAAGATAAATGGTAAATACACCATCCAGCGTTCTAAAGGTTTAGGTGAAAATCAGCCTGAAATGATGTGGGAAACAACAATGAACCCTGAAAGCAGAAGGCTAATTCAGGTTATTCCAGAGGAAGTAATGGCAACACAAAATAAATTTGAACTTCTTTTGGGTGAAAACCTTAAAGGCAGAAAAGAATATATAGAGGAATTTGGGCATAACTACATCGATTTCAGTGAACTGGGATAAACTTACCTGAATTCCAAGGAGATTTAATATGGCTAAGAAAACAGACAAAACACCAAAAATAATAAAAGAAGAGACAATACACCAGCAAAATATAACTGATACACTGGAACTTAACTACATGCCTTACGCCATGAGTGTTATTGTTTCCCGTGCAATACCTGAAATTGACGGCTTTAAACCTGCTCACCGTAAGTTGCTTTATACCATGTATAAAATGGGACTTTTAAATGGTGCAAGAACAAAATCCTCCAATGTTGTTGGACAAACCATGCACCTTAATCCACATGGTGATGCAGCAATCTACGAAACTCTTGTGCGACTTACAGAAGGTAATTCCGCCCTTTTGCTGCCATTTATAGACAGTAAGGGTAACTTCGGAAAGCAATATTCAAGAGATATGGCATATGCCGCACCTAGGTATACAGAGGTTAAATTATCCCCAATTTGTGCCGAAATCTTCAATGATATAGACAAAAATACAGTAGAGTTTGTTGATAACTACGATTCATCAACAAAAGAGCCAATTCTTTTACCAACTACCTTTCCAAATATTTTGGTTAACCCTAACCAAGGTATTGCTGTTGGTATGGCAAGCTCTATTTGCAGTTTCAATTTAAACGAAATTTGTCAAACAACAGTTAACTTTATTAAGGATAATAACTGTGATATTTTAACCTATCTTAAAGCACCGGATTTTTCCACAGGCGGAGAGCTTATTTATAATAAAGAGGAACTTGAACAAATTTATTCCACAGGACGAGGCAGCTTTAAGGTACGTGCTAAATATAATTATGACGAGAAAAACAGTTGTATAGAAATTACAGAAATTCCATATACCACTACTATTGAAGCCATAATTGATAAAATAATTACCTTGGTTAAAACAGGAAAAATCAAAGATATTACAGACATTCGTGACGAAACGGATTTAGGTGGACTTAAAATTGCCATAGATGTAAAGAAAAACACCAGAGTCGATTTGCTAATGCACAAGCTTTTTCAGCAAACTTCTCTTTCAGACAGCTTTGGTTGTAATTTCAATTTGTTGATTGATGGCCGCCCTAAAACCCTTGGCATTAAAGGTATTTTAAGTGCCTGGATAGACTTTAGAATGAAGTCTATTAGAGGACAACTTAGCTACGATATTGATAAGAAAAACCACAAGCTTCACCTTCTTGAAGGTTTGAAGAAAATACTGGTTGATATTGATAAGGCAATACGCATTATACGAGAAACTGAGTTTGAAGCAATGGTTATACCAAACCTTATGCAAGGGTTTGATATTGACGAAATTCAAGCAGAGTATATTGCAGAAATTCGCCTTAGAAACATAAACAAAGAATATATTCTAAACAGAATTAAAGAACTGGATAACCTTCGCAGTGAAATACAAAGGCTATCCGATACTCTTAAAAGTGATTCAAAAATTAAAAATCTTATTTGCAGTCAACTTAATGCTGTTGCTAAAAAATATGGTAAACCTCGCCGAACAGACATACTAGATGCTCACGAAATTTCTGAAATTTCCCAGGAGGACATTGTTGAGGATTATGGAATTAAACTTTTCCTTACTGAACACAACTATTTTAAAAAAATAACTCTTGTTTCCATGCGTTCCGCAGGAGAGCAAAAGCTTAAAGAAGATGACAAAATTATAGCCGAGTTAGAAACTACAAACCGTGCGGAGATAATCTTCTTTTCCAATAGGCAAAATGTATATAAAATGAAAGCCAACGATATTGCTGAGTGCAAGGCAAGCAGTATGGGCGATTACCTTAACAACATTTTTGACCTTGAAGATGATGAGAAAATAGTTTATATAACTACAACCTACGACTACAGCGGAAATATGCTTTATATGTTTGAAAATGGCAAGGCGGCAAAAGTTCCACTTAAAGCCTACCAAACAAAGACTAACCGCAAAAAGTTGATTAATGCTTACTCTGCAAAATCTCCACTTATTTTTGTTGCAAAAATTGATGAAGATACAGACTTTGTGTTAACACGCGACTTTGATAAAGCATGTCTTTTTAACACAGAACTTATTCCTTTGTCCACAACAAAAAGTGCAGGTGGCATTCAAGTTTATACACTAAAGAAAAATAGCCAAATAACCAGAGTTTGCCCTGTTGCAGATTTTAATTCAGAAAATACTGAATATTACAGAACCACAAAGCTTCCATCTACAGGGCATTTTCTTACAGATGAAGAAAAAACAAAAAACAATATTTAACAAAATAAAGAAAAGCAGCAGCTCTAATTTCTTAGGGCAACTGCTTATTTTTTTATTTTGCGTATTCAACCGCTCTTGTTTCACGTATAAGACTAACTTTAATTTGTCCTGGATACTCAAGCTCGTCCTCAATCTTTTTAGCAACATCTCTTGCCAAAAGTGGAAGACCTTCGTCATTAATATCCTCTGGAATTATAATAATTCGCAATTCACGTCCTGCTTGAATTGCAAAAGATTTTTCAACGCCTTTAAAATTATCACCAATTTCTTCAAGTTTTTGAAGTCGTTTGATATATGACTCAAGGGTTTCTCTTCTTGCACCTGGTCTTGCAGCCGAAATTGCATCTGCCGCCTGTACCAATACTGCAATAATACTTGTTGGGTCAACATCACCATGATGTGCTTCAACTGCATTAATAACAATTCCACTTTCACGATACTTTTTAAGTAAACCAACACCAATGCTAACGTGTGAGCCTTCCATTTCATGGTCAATGCTCTTTCCAATATCGTGTAACAAGCCTGCTCGTTTTGCAATAGTAACATCAACACCAAGCTCTGCCGCCATAATGCCTGTTAAGTGAGAAACTTCAATAGAATGTTTAAGTACGTTCTGACCATAGCTTGTTCTGTATTTTAGTTTACCTAACAACCTAACCAGTTCAGGATGAAGACCGTTTACACCGGTTTCGAAGGTAGCTGCTTCGCCCTCATCTCTGATAATAACCTCAACTTCTTTTTTAGCCTTTTCAACCATCTCTTCAATTCTTGACGGATGAACACGTCCATCAACAATAAGTTTTTCAAGTGCAATTCTTGCAATTTCACGTCTAACAGGGTCAAAGCCCGAAAGAATAACCGCCTCTGGGGTGTCATCAATAATAAGGTCAATTCCTGTAAGTGTTTCAAGTGCTCTAATATTTCTTCCTTCACGGCCAATAATGCGACCCTTCATTTCATCGTTAGGAAGCTGAACCACTGACACAGTAGTTTCTGTAACATGATCCACTGCACATCGCTGAATTGCATTAGCCACAATTTCCCTTGAACGCTTTTCTGCCTCCAATTTAGCTTTTGATTCAACTTCTTTCACCATTATTGCAGCTTCATGCTTAACATCGTTTTCAATTATGCTAAGTAGGTAATTTTTAGCTTCATCCGTGGTAAGTCCTGAAATTCTTTCAAGCTCACGCAAGTGCTTTTCATGTATTTCCTGCACTTCTTCTTTCTGTTTTTCTAATTCCTCAACTTTTTTGTTAAGCTGGTCTTCCTTTTTTTCAAAAGAGTCTGCCTTTTTATCAAGGGTTTCTTCCTTTTGAACAAGCCTTCTTTCTGTTCTTTGAAGCTCATTTCTTCTTTCTCTTACTTC
>JAQVIB010000097.1 GCA_028695945.1 Lachnospiraceae bacterium | reverse complement strand
CTTTTTTCAAAAAGCAAGTGGGTTTGGGCAACGCCCAAGGTTTGTTTTTTTCAGCTATTATAGTTTTTAGGCGGTGCTACCGTATTCCTTTCAACTAACGATGTACGGAATACTTGTCGCAAGCTGTCTTCAGTTGCCTTTTTTTCTGTTAAGTCAATCGCCAAATCTGCCGCCGCTGTTCCAATTTCCGAAAAGGGCGTATGCAACGTAGTAAGGCAAATACCAGGAAAAATATCAAAATACAAATCATCATGCCCCATAACAGAAACATCTTCTGGAACTAAAAAGCCATTTTTCCTTAAAGTTTGTATTACACCAACTGCCATAAGGTCACTGGCACACCAAATAGCCGTTGGTAATTCTTTTCTTAAAATTAATTTCTTTGTTATATCTATTCCAGCTTCAATGGTGTTTGAAGCATCACCACAGAGGTATACACGTGGTTTAAGGTTATGGGTCTTCATACAATCTGTAAACCCTTTCTCTTTTTGGCGAATAGTTAAATTTGCCGGAGCATAGGCAAAAAAAGCAATATTTTTATGCCCCAGTGAATATAAATATTCCACTGCCTGTACTGCACTGTAATAATAGTCACAAAACAATGCACAAGTCTCGTTTGGGTCGGTTTTTCCGCCAACATACAAAACAGGAACATGACCGTAGCAAATATTTTTAATATGGCTTACGTCACTGGTGCAAGGTGAAACAATTAGAGCACCAACACCATTTTCAACCATCATGCGGCAATGTTGTTCCTCCAATTGAACATTTCGGTGGCTACTGCCTAGCATAACGCAGTAGTTTCTTTTTGCGGCAGAAACACTTATTTGGTTAAACAGTGCATTGTATGCAGAAGTTTCATCTAGGGAAGGAACAATCATTCCAATGGAACTGGAGCGTTTGGAGGATAAATTCCTTGCATTTGCATTTGGACTGTATCCAACTTCTTCTGCAATTTTGCGAATACGCTTTGTAGTTTCGGCGGATATATCTGAACAGCCACGTAAAGCACGAGAAACGGCAACGTGGGACACACCCGCAAGTTGTGCAATGGTTTTTATTGTTGGTTTCTTGTCCATAAAATATCCTTCTTCCCGTTAAAAGACTATATGCAAACGATATTATACAAAAAATTTATAGTAAAAGCAAATAAATGTAAATATGAATTGACTTGGAATATTTTTCATTATATACTTTAACGTGAAAGTAAATGCGTTTGAATTCAGTAAGCTGATAGCTACATAGTTTTCTGGATATGTTTTTACGAGAAACAATTTTAATTACACAAAATAACAAATGTTTTACAGGGAAAAGGAAGGAGGATTAGATATTACAATATTTAGGTTTACAAACACCAATATTGTAATGAAAATTTGTTGCAAAGTAGGTATTGAATTTCTTAAAACAGGAGGCGATTTTTTAATTATGAATTTAATGAAAAAATACAAGAACAGGGTTTTGTCCTTTGTGCTTGCGTTAACTATGGTATTTTCATCAATTACTGTAGTTAGTGCAAATACTTCGGATATTAGCGGTCACTGGGGTGAGGCCGTTCTTCAAAAGTGGATTGACCTTGGCATGTTAAACGGTTATGCAAATAATCAGTATAAGCCTAACGGAAGTATTACCCGTGCGGAGTTTGTTACTCTTTTAAACAAAATGAATAACAACACCCAAACAAGTGATGAAATTAGCAAATATACTGATGTTAAGCCTACAGACTGGTATTATAATGAAATATCCAAGGCACTTGCTGCAGGGTATATAAGCGGAACAAGCAGTACCACTGTATCACCAACGAAGTTAATTACAAGAGAAGAAGCAGCGGCAATTGTTGTAAAAAGCAAAGGAATCGCTCCTTCGTCACAGGAAAGTATTCTTTCCCTTGCCAACGACGGAAACACAGCAAGCAGTTGGGCAAAACCATTTATGGCGGCGGCAATTGAACAAGGCTACATAAGCGGAAGCAACGGAAATGTATACCCTACAAATAACCTTACAAGGGCAGAGGGTATTGCACTTTTGGATAAAATTCTTACTGATACAAGAACTTTTTCTTTCCCAGCTACATATGGTTCAGAAACAGAAACTATGACTGTATCTAATGTAATAGTTAATAATCCAGACATTACACTTTGCAACATGACAATTAATGGAGATTTAGAGATTACAGAGGCTGTAGGAGATGGCGATGTAACTTTAGAGAATGTTAGCATTAAAGGAAACGCATATGTTAAAGGCGGCGGCGAGCATACTGTTCTTTTTAACAATGTGGATGTTGCAGGGGCATTGGTTGTTAACAAGCTAGACGGGAAAATTCGTATTTTGGCTACAGGCAATACCAATATTTCTGTTACTACCCTTTCCAGCGGTGCAATCCTTGTGGAAAGAGAGCTTACAGGCGGTGGATTTGAAACAGTTACAATTCCTGCTGAGATTGCGGCTAACCAATCAGTTGTAATAGAAGGAAATGTTGACCGTTTTGAAAACCAAGCAGAAGGGTTAAACTTGACAGTTAACGGCACAGTTAAAGAATTAACTTCTTCCCATAGCTTAAAAGTTGGCGGTGAGGCAAATATTTTAAAAACAACACCTTCTGAAGGTGCACAAATTACTTCAGATAAGGCTTCTTCAACACCAAATGCCAACACAGCAGGTGGAGGCGGAAGCAGTGACTCAGGAAGCAGTAACTCAGGAAGTTCAAACAATGATTCAAGTGATGATTCTAGCAGTAGTAAAAAGAAAAATGTTAGCAGTGTTCAGATTAACGAAAGTGACACTACTTTGAATATTGGTGAAACCAAGACATTTACGGCTACAGTTTTACCTTCATATGCAAGGGATAAAAGCATTCAATGGTCTTCAAGCAATACAGCAGTTGCAACGGTGGATGCTAACGGTATGGTGAGTGCAGTTTCTGCGGGAACAGCTGTAATAACCGTAACAACTGTAAACGGTGGAAAAACAGACTTTGTTCCGATAACGGTTAAAAAACCAAGATTAACCTTAGAGTTAAACCTTTTAACACAAGCAAAAGGTGAGAATTTGAACGAAATAAACAATTCAGAGGAATTAATTAATCAAAGCGTTTATTTTGATTATAAAGAAATGTTACCTTTTGCGGTTGGGAATAGATATTATTCAGCCTATGTTCAAGATATAAATTTCGTAACAAGCAATACCTTTTTACCTGTAATTGTAACTGTAAAAGATAATGAAGGCACTATTGCTCCAACTAACGGTACAGAGGTTCACTTAAATTCTTCTGGAGATGCGTCACAAGTTTACGGATTTGGCCAATATTTAGCAGATGGACATAACGAAGGAAGTTTTCTTGTACTTTTGGACACAAGCCAAAAGGTTTATACACTTAGTGTGACTGATGATAGATATGAAGGTGTATACAATCATATATATATTGTGCCAAGTGACAAACCGTTGTTAGATAAAGTGGGAGATATTACAGGCAAATTGGAGGAAGGGGAAACTTTAACAGTTGGAGATGTGAAAGCAGATGGTTCAATCATAGACTCTAACATTACTTATCAGTGGTTTGTAACCAATAACAGTGGAAAGGGTTTCAAAAATATTGTTGGGGCGGAAAGCAATACTTATACAATTCCGCAAGGAGATGCAGGAAAATTCTTTAAGGTTGAGGTATATGGGGATAATGAGAATGCCTTTGGTGTAGCTGTAACCAATTCTTATGGACCTGTTGCACAATCGGTGGATATGCAAGAGATAATTGCTGAAATTGGAAACCTTTTCTTAGGGCAAAATACTGACGCAAACTATGTAAATAAGGATTTAAACCTTATGACATCTTTAGCCAACTACCCAAATGTTTCAATTGCGTGGAGTTCTGATAACGGTGCGGTTAATGCCCAAACAGGTGTAATTACCCGTGGCGAAGATGACGTAACCGTTAAGCTTACAGCAACTATTAACGGAACTACATCACAGGAATTTGAAGTTAAAATTTTATCTAACAAAGTAACAAATGTAGGTCAAACTGGTATAGACCTAAGGTTTGCACCAGGATATCCAAGAGCCTTTGTTAAAGACGGAACAATTAATGTGGAATTTAAAACAGTGTCACCTGCCAAGGTGTATATGCTTATAAATAGCATTAACGGACATATGGAAGATTCTAAAGCAGGTGTTTTAGGAGGATATGGCGGAGAAGAAAATCAATTAATCCATGTTGACAGTTGGCCATATTTTGAAACAGAAGCAAATCAGTTGATATCTTTTGATACGGAAAGGTCTGTGACAAGTGGGCATAGAGATAAGAGAATTGAATTTGTTTTAGAGGATATTAATGGAGGCAATGTTGGAGATTTAGTAACCATACTTTTTGACAAGGAAACTCTTGCGGCTTTAGACGAAACAGGTCCAGAATGCGAAGAGGTAAAAATTAATAGAGATAATTCTAAGGCATATGTATACTTTGATGAAGGTATTACAGCCACAGGACTTTCTGCAACGGACTTTTCATTGTCAAAAGGGACTGTAACAGGAGTAGTAGATGTTAAGAACTTTGATAGAGATTCCTGCGTTGTTCTTTCGGTATCAGGCGCAGACACAACTTCTTTATTAAACTATACTGGCAGTGCTATAAAGGATAAGTCTATAAATGCAAATTTAGCACCAACCTTCTCTAGCCAGAAAATAACTTCTGCAAATACAGTTATTACAGACGTTATAGTAGGTAACGACGGCAAAAGTGTGATGGTTGAAGTTACTGGTGGAGAGCATAATTACGATTCTGATTGTGTGGAAATAGAGAAAGACGATTTTACTATGGTGACAGCGAATGGAGGTAAAAAGCCTAGAAGGGCTGGTTTTAGTTATAATTTTAATCATATAAGTTATGAGTTAAGATTTGATGAAACATTAGTGCTAGATTCAAATTCTAAGATGATTATAAATATGAATAAGCCAGGTGTATTTGACTATGCTTATGATACCTATTCAAGCCCTATTGAAAAAGAAGTTACTAATAACCTTTCAGGTATAAACGACAAAACTCCTTTATCTGTTACCTATAATAAAGCATCAGGACAATTTGATTTGACTTTTGATAGCCAACTTGATTTTAGTGGTGCCGACTTTGCTGACAATTTTGTGGTGAAAATTGGTGGCACAGAGTACAGATTAAGGGGACAATTGTTAAGAGATAGTGGCAATACAGTTACCATTAACTTGTTAGAAGATAAACACGATAATTACTCAAAGAAAATAAAAGATATTCTTTCAACGGCATCTTCTGTTGAAATTAAGTATGAATTAATTCATGAGCAGAGTTCTAATCAACTTCTTGATATTGGTGCGGCATTATTGCCTGCATTTGGCTATGAAACTGTTACCATGAATTAACGGTTTAGGATTAAGTGCAAATATAAGTGTTTAGGTTTTGCCTAACACTTTAAATGAAAGAAGTCCGTCTTTTAAAGGCTTTATGTCTTAAAAGGCGGACTTTTTTATTTGCAGAAAGGTATGAGTTTGTTAAGTCTAGGAAATTTGAAATATTGGAATAGAATAACGATTGTAAATATGCCATGTAATATTGAAAAGGGGTCATTCAATTAAAACATTCAGCGTATTGGGTTAGCTTTGGTTTTTCCGCTTTTTGCTTTGCCCTGTATTTCAGGCACAGGGTCAACATCATTTTTAGGTATTTTGGTTTTGTGGTTACTTTCTGTGCCATGGGGTTCTTCTGGGTCGGGTCTTCTCATTCCTGCTTTAGCCATTAGTATTTCTCCTTTCAACTGTAAGCTTTACACTTTTCAATGAAAATTTTAATATTATTTTCCTCTTCTTCAATATCTACACCTTTTCTTCCCAAGCGGTCACATAGACCTAAAAGGGCAACTTCTTCTGCATTACAGGTTTGTGCCATTTGCTCTATGCTTGCAAAGCGAGGATTTTTAAGCAAAAATAATATTTGCATATGATATTTTACAAGAAAAGCAACTTCGTTAATAAAGTCATCATCATCAGTAAATTTGTGAAGAAACTGCATTGCAAGCTGTGCACCAATTTCATCATGGTTATAGGAAGTTATTTTTCCCTTTCTTGTTGCTGTTGTAGCGGGCTTTCCAATATCGTGCAAAAGAGCCGCCCACATGAAAACTTTTTCATTTTTGCTTTGTGTTCTGCGTTTGGCGGCTTCGTCTACAACAAGCAAAGTATGGTTCCACACATTACCTTCGGGATGGTGTACAGGAGATTGTGGAGTGAATTGCATTCTTTGCAGCATAACATAGGGTTCATTTGAAAATATAGGCAGTTTACTTAATTCAGTTAAAAATTTGGAAGGAGCAGGGTCTTTAACTAAATGTGTGGTAATTAAATCGAAAATTTCAGTTTTGTTATTCATAATTAACCTCGTAATTTGAAATATTGTGGCATAAATATTATTTTACAAAAATAAAATTTTATCCAAAAAATATTTTTTCAATATTAAGTAATCCTTCCGGGGAACTGGTATTGGCGGCATCACAAATAAGGCGTTTAACACTGTCTGGGGAAAGTTTTGGTGAATACTGAAGAATAAGGGCAGCAGTACCGCTAATCATAGGAGTTGCCATAGACGTTCCGCTCATGCGTACATAGTAGCTATCAATTACGCTTTTGCCGCTTCGTTTTTTACCTTGAAAAGAAAAGTCATCTGCTTTACAAGAAATTATATTTTCTCCTGGGGCAAAAACATCAGGCTTATAATAAACGGTATTACCACTTTTTATTCGAAAACGTATTTGTTCTTCTATACTTCCAACGGTTAGTATTTTTTGGCTTATTCCAGGGGATGCAATGCCATTTCTTTCATCGTTACCAGATGCGGCAACAACAACAACCCCTTTTTCCCATAAGGAATTTACTTCTTTTATAAGTGGTGAGGCAATGGTTTTATCGTTAGTTCCTATAGAAAGGTTTACAACACGAATGTTGTAGGTGTTCTTGTTTTTCCCAATCCAACGAATTGCGTCAAGAGCGGCAGAGGAAGAGCCGTGGCCAAGTTCATCCAGTATTTTAAGGCTGATAATATTGCTTTGCGGTGCAATGCCTACATATTTCTTATGGCTTAAATATCCGTTTCCGCAAGCTATACCAGCTACATGTGTGCCATGGCCATTGTCATCATAGGCAGTATTTCGTCCGTATACAAAATCCTTAAAGGCAATAATTCGGTTTTTTGGAAAAGTAAAATCCTCTAAAGGGCAGATGCCTGTATCAAGTATGGCAATGCCTATACCCTCGCCAGTTATACCCGGTGGTGCAAGTGCATTAATTTCATTGATGGCGTTGTTCATAACCACACATCCAAAGTAATGTTCACTATTATTTTATGGGCTAGGTTAAAAAAAGGTGAGTGGACAAAATATGGCCTGTACTGATAAAATTTTCATTTTTTAGTCAATTTCTTACTTCTGCCCGCATACAATTGATAATGAATTAAAAACAATTTATATTTAAAGGAGGATTATTAATATGGGATGTTTTGGTGGAGGAAATGTTGCAGGTGCTGGTACATGTGGTGGAGGAAGCTGGATTTGGATTCTTCTTCTGCTTTTCTGCTGTGGTGGTAACAATGGCATTGGCGGTATCTTTGGCGGAAATTGTGTAGGT